>NZ_BJCE01000155.1:0-13120 GCF_005402885.1 Sphaerospermopsis reniformis | reverse complement strand
GAAATCCCCAAAAATGCACACTTTTTCCGGTATACCCTTCAAAACCCTTGCACTAATTTCTGTGTTTATCAGCCTCTAACCTTTGATATATCAAGGTTTTAGGTTTATTCAGCAAACCCTAATTATTGCAGAAGTAACATTATTCAGTATTATGTCGGTCACATCAAGCTGTACCTCTATTTATGCGGTACTGCTGGTACTGACTAAATATTAGCGTTCTGGGTTTTTTATCCTTGGGAGTCAGTAAACAGCGGATTCTAGAGCGTCGATTCAGTAATGCTAGGTAATCTGTTTTTACCTTGTAGGGGCGAAGCATTCGGACAGAATATCAATGGTTTTAATATCAATGGTTTTAGCGATAGGTTATCACCCGAATGCTTCGCCCTGACGATTAATGAATCGGTGTTCTAGCAGCGATTATGTTTGCTTTCTTTTTGCCCAAAAGTAAACAGTAAGAAATCAGTTCATGCTCTGGAATCCTTTGTTGAAAAATTACGTAAGTGAGGCTAAAAATCATGTCCCATCAAATTATCTCGTCTGAATTGTTTGTTGTTTTATCTGATGAAGTACAAGAGTTTGTCACTGGAGGGGCTGACTTTGAGTTAGCTGGCAGTAACTTCGCTAATAGATTAGCAAACTTGCAAGGTACTACAGCTTCTGGTCCTAATGGTAGCACTGGTAGCTCCATCGGTACAAGTTCTGCTGTCAACACCGCAGCCCAAGACTTCTTGGGATTGGGTGCGCCCATAGTTCCTCAAGTTGCAGCCTTGGGTGCAGCACCCATTCTCAACGGACAAGGCTCACCTCTTGCCGGTCCTGAAGGTCTTGGTGGTCCCGGTGGTCCTGGTGGTCCTGGTGGTCTTGGTGGCTAAGGCGGTTTCTGTGATTTGCTGAACAACTGTCAATACTGTTCGGTTAAGAGTTTTTGTAGATTGGCGTAGGCAGTCGCAACCCAACAAAAGCCTGTAAATGTTCGGTTTCCTAACGTCAAACGCCATTCGCCACAAGCCGGGAAACCCGTCCAAGGCGATGGCTCCCCAACCTACATAATTCTATTTTTTGGGCTTAACCGAAAAGTATTGGCTTGGGGGTGATCAAATAACCAAATTCTTGATTATTTTTAATCCCCCTACTCAAAAATCTGCATAGGAATTTGAATTGTTTTATTTTGGATATTTACGTAACTTAGGCTAATAATCATGTCATGTCCAATAGACATCTCCAGAAAAGAAATTATGGAACCTATTTATGGGGGCAGGTCGAAGCTTATGGGATATCTAGATGTCTGATTTTTCCGTTAAATTATCGCCCATAAGCTTCGCCCCTACAACTTATGACAAATTAATACATTCTATTTTGGAGAGGTCCAATGATGAAATTCAAATGGTTTATTGAGTTATCTGATCAGGAACAAGAATTTTTAACTGGTGGTAGTCAACCTCAGATTAGCAATAACAATTTTTCTCAAAGAGCCGAAAATACCACAGAGAATAACAGCAATACTCCACTAGGTAAAGTTTCTCGAACTAATACTGATTTTGCTGATGTCAATAGTGGCGCACAATCTATATTGTCATCTAATGAACCTGAAGTTTCTCCTTTTGGATCTGTTAATAATCTATTCCCCAACAACCCTAGATCATTCAATAATCCTCTGGGAACTCTAGGGATGTTTTAATGGATTTCCAAAAAGGTGAACAATAAAGGTGAACAATTATGTTACAAGATATCATGAAATCAGATTCATTAGTGAAGTTATCTTCAAAGCAACAAGAACTTTTGTTAGGTGGTCAAGGTCAACCTTTCAATGATCAATTTATTCAACCTCTTGCAGTTATACGAGGTCAACCAATTACTGCGCTGGGTCAAACTTTAAATGATGGTTCAAGCACTGTGTTGGGCAATAATACTTTACAAGGTTCAACTACTTCCGGTCTTTTTGGCAGTGTTGGAAACTCTACTGCACAGGGTAAAGGTGGTGCTACTGGCGCAGAAGATATTATGATTTTGCCACCATTCTCTGCTGCAAGTCAAACACTATAATTTTAGGGAACAGGGAATAGGAAATAAATTGGTGTGTAATTAACTAAACTGGGAAATGTTATATTTATTTCCTAGTCAAAAATCTCAACTTAGCTCACAACGGGCTAGTTTTTAATTCCCATACTTTAGGTAAAAAATTTCTTAGGGCAAAGCTACACAATAAAATTCTCTATAAAATTCATTTTTATTGGCTAAATCAGTAATTTAAAGCAATTTAAAGCGCAATTTACAATCATGTTTTGGGAATTTTGTGTTTTTCAGTAGGAAGGGGGGAGAGGAGATTCTTACTACTCGCTCAACGTAAGTGAGGTCTTTGAGGGAGTTTGAGCGTTCTCCTCGGTTGTTTTCTCAGCGTTGCCCACGTCAGAGATGTCAAGAAAAGTTTTTGCTATGGTCAGCTTTTTCTTTTCTTATCCCCCACTAATGATTATAGAGGATTCTTCACCATGATGTTTACTATTGTGAGCGACATATTTTATTTTTTTCATTCTGGTTCTGTTGAGTTGAGTCAACCTTTATGATGAGCCAGTATTTGGCAGTGTTGATACTTTAGGTATAACTTATATTCACCAAATATTCACCAAAAGATAGAGGTAAAGATACATTTTTTGATCACAATTCAGGAGTCAGGAATCAGAAAGTTTGAGAAATTGGTTAATTATCAAATAAGTATTTCTGGCATAAGTCTGAAAAAGCTGATTACTGATGGCTGATAGTTGAATGCTTACACGGGTTTTCCAATCAATTTATGTGGAGTTATCTGAGCGGCTGAGATATCAAATGTAATATGAGATAATCCTGATTTTTGTTGATGTTTCAATCAAAAAGGTGGAACGTTGTGGATTCTTTACACCGCCATGAAAACTATGTTTGGAATGGGTCTGGTGATCCAGGTTCTGAACATCTGCAACCAGTTGAAATTAATGAGTTTCTGCCCCAAATTCACAAATGGACTAGCATTGGTGTGGGGGTAATGTTGACTATCTTTGTGGTAGGTGTAGGTTTAACTACTGTACTTGCTTATAAAGTGACGGTGAAAGTTCCAGGAACTATTAGACCTGTAGGGGAACTCAGGTTAGTTGAATCGGCTATTTCTGGCCAGGTGCAGAAGATTTTAGTCAAAGATAATCAGGTAGTTAATCAGGGAGATGCGATCGCCTATGTTGATGATTCCAATTTACAAACCCAAAAAAGCCAACTAGAAAGCAGTATTCAACAAGGTCAATTACAACTTGTACAAATTGATGCTCAAATAGGTGAAATCAATAATCAAATTTTGGCACAGACAAATTTAATCAATCGTACAATTATCGCATCAGAAGCTGAATTAGATGGTACTCAACGTAACTTTGAAGACCAACAAATTAAAGCTAATGCAGAAATGGCACAAGCAGAATTAGCTGTGAGATTTGCCAAATCACAGCTCGACCGCTTACAACAAGAAGGAGTTTTAAAAACCACAATCGAAGAAGCACAAACAGCTTTCAATCTTGCCAAGTTGCAGAGAGATAGATTACAGGCGATCGCTGATTCTGGTGCAATTTCTCGCAATATTTTGGAAGAAAAACAACAAGCTGTTAAATCTGCTAGAGCTAAATTAGAACAAGCTAAAAACGACGCTAAAACTCTTTTGGAGGAAAAAGTACAGGCATTTAAAGTTGCTCAAACAAATCTAGCGAAAGCGAGAACAGCTATCAATCCTAATAATTCTGCTGTCATTATTGCCTCTGAAAGAATTAAACAAGAACAAGCTAGGGGAGAAGCAAATTTAGCAGCTTTAAAAAAAGAACTTCAGACTCTATTACAACAACGTTTGGAAATTCAAAAACAACTAATTCGCACTCGTCAAGACCTGCTACAAACAGAAATTGATTTGAAAAAAAGAGTGATTCGCGCACCTATTACTGGCACATTATTACAATTAAAAATTCGTAACCCTGGACAGGTAGTACAACCCAGTGAAGCTGTTGCTCAAATTGCCCCTCTCAATGCTCCTTTACAAATCAAAACCTATGTACCTACTCAAGAAATTAACAAAGTAGAACCAGGTCAAAAAGTCCAAATGCAAGTTTCTGCTTGTCCTTATCCAGATTATGGTACTCTCAAAGGCATTGTCAAAAACGTTGCTCCAGATATTTTACCAGTTTCACCAACAAACCAAACTCAAAATTATACATCTACAAATTCCCTGGTTAATGGTTATGAAGTCACTATTGAACCAGAAACATTATATGTAGGTAGAGGTGAACGTAAATGTTATTTACAACCGGGAATGCAAGGTCGCACTGATATTATTACCCGTGAAGAAACTGTGATGCAATTTATTCTCAGAAAAGCCAGATTAATTACTGATTTGTAATAGGTAATAGGTAATAGGTAATGGGTAATTGGTAATTGGTGATTGGGAAAATACAAATAATTTCCCCCTACCTCCCCATACTCCTGAACTACTAAACTCCTGAACTACTGAACTACTCTATTATGTTTAATTTATTTCAACCTCAAAGAAAATACCAATGTATTTTACAAGCAAGCGAAGAAGATTGTGGAGCAGCTTGTCTAGCTTCCATTTGCAAATATTACGGACGTTTCTTAACCATAAATAAAAGTCGAGAAGCCGTAGGAACAGGACAACTAGGCACTACTTTATTAGGTTTAAAACGTGGATCTGATAATTTAGGATTTAATGCGAGAGCCGTTAAAGCCTCACCAGAAATTGTAGATAGAATCAACGAAATCCAACTACCAGCAATTATTCATTGGCGTGGTTATCACTGGGTTATTTTATATGGCAAAAAGGGTAAAAAATATGTAATTGCTGATCCGTCTGTAGGTATTCGCTATATTAAACGCGAAGAATTATTAGCAGCTTGGAATGGAGTCATGCTCTTATTAGAGCCAGATCCAGAGCGTTTTTCTCAACAACCCCAAGAAAAACCCCACGGTGGTTTTTTACGCTTTTTTATGCGGATTCTGCCCTATCGAGGACTGCTGACTCAAGTTT
The DNA here is from genome assembly GCF_005402885.1 of Sphaerospermopsis reniformis. Taxonomy (NCBI): domain Bacteria; kingdom Bacillati; phylum Cyanobacteriota; class Cyanophyceae; order Nostocales; family Aphanizomenonaceae; genus Sphaerospermopsis; species Sphaerospermopsis reniformis. Next base: position 8,073 of record NZ_BJCE01000155.1, on the reverse strand, counting down.
TAATTATTAATATTATCCTGGGTATATTAGCCCTGGGAACTCCTATTTTAATTCAATTACTTACTGATGATGTTTTAGTCCGAGGAGATATTCAGCTACTCACAGTAGTAGTATCTGCTGTTGTTGTCATGACCGTATTTAGTAGTAGTTTGCAAGTTATACAATCTACTATGATTGCCCATTTTGGTCAAAGATTACAATTAGGATTAGTCTTGGATTTTGGCAGGAGAATACTGCAATTACCTTTGAGTTATTACGAATCTCGTCGTAGTGGTGAAATTACTAGCCGTTTGAGCGACATTAATGAAATCAATCAGTTAATTTCTCAGGTAGTAGTGCTGTTACCTAGTCAGCTTTTCATAGCCATTATTTCTTTTTGTGTGATGCTTTTTTATAGCTGGCAATTAACAATAGCAGTGATTATTTTTGGGGCTTTAATGACTCTAGCAACTCTGCCATTCTTACCCATATTGCAACAAAAAACCCGCAGTTTATTAGTTTTAGGTGCAGAAAATCAAGGTGTCTTAGTAGAAACTTTCAAAGGCGCACAAGTCATCAAAATTACTAATGCTGCCCCTCAATTTTGGGAGGAATTTCAAAGCCGTTTTGGTCGTTTGGCTAATCTCACTTTCAGTACAATTCAAATTGGAATTATTAACGGTACTGTTGCTAAACTTCTTTCTACTCTTGGTGGTGTAATTTTATTGGGTTTAGGCAGTATGTTAGTAATTAACAACCAATTAACTATTGGTCAAATGTTGGCTTTCAATGCTTTACAAGTGAATGTTTTAGCCTTAATTGGTATTGTGGTCGGATTAGTAGATGAATATTTCCGTTCTCAAACTGCAATTTCTCGTTTATTAGAAGTTATTGATGCGACACCGGAAGTTGTTGGCGGTAGTCAAAAACCAATTGTACAAATATCTGGTGATGCAGATATTCATTTTTCTCATCTGACATTTCACCATGCAGGAAGAGTTGATTTATTAGAGAATTTTTCTCTAAAACTTCCCGGTGGAAAGGTGATTGCTTTAATTGGTCAATCAGGTTGTGGTAAAAGTACCTTAGCAAAACTAATTGCAGGTTTATATGAGCCAACTTCAGGTAATATCCGCATCGGTGTTTTTAATATTCATGATCTTTCCCTTGATTGTTTGCGACAGCAAGTAGTTTATGTACCCCAAGAACCTCATTTTTGGAGTCGTTCAATTTTAGAAAACTTTCGTTTAGGAACACCTGCTATTCCTTTTGATCAAATTGTTCAAGCTTGTGAAATTGCTGATGCAGATGGTTTTATTAGTCAATTACCTAATAAGTATCAAACTGTGTTAGGAGAATTTGGGGCAAATCTTTCTGGTGGACAAAGACAACGATTAGCGATCGCACGGGGAATACTCACAAACCCACCGATTTTAATTTTAGATGAAGCTACTGCAGGATTAGATCCAGTTAGTGAAAGTCACGTTCTAGATCGATTATTGGAATCTCGCAAAGGAAAAACTACAATTTTGATTACCCATCGTCCTAGTGTGGTAAATCGAGCAGATTGGATAGTATTAATGGATAAAGGTCAAGTGCAAATCCAAGGTAGTCTTGAAAATTTTATTTCTCAGCCAGGAGAACATTTACAATTTCTCAAAATCTAAAAATATTCTTCATCCGCTCATTATAAGATTATGATGGAAAATTTTAAACCAGATTATCAGGATTTACTCGTTGATTTATCTGAGACAGAACAAGAGAGTTTAATTTCTGGTAAAAATTTTGATGTGATCGGTAAAACTGATTTTTTCTTACAAACTACTAACATTGACAGTAGCGCCGATAATGAGTTAAATCTAGGAGAAAATGAATCTAGTTCACAAAACAGTAAATATAGGTTTTCACAAATTACCATAGGTGTATCTTTTAACTTTGGACTAACAAACATTCGCTCAGTTGGTAATAGATGGAGTAGTTTACTACCTGATATTCTCAAGAATTTTTTTCCTAAATTATAAGAAATGAATTTTCACCTTTCTCATCAAGACTAATTTATTTTCATCATTTATCTGTTTAAATTTCAATCAACCCTAAAAAAGTATGATAATTATTTACTTCACCGTGAAAAACATGAGCTAAAAGAAATAAATATTTATTCTGAAATTATAACCAAAGAATAATTTAAAACTGGAAAAAATTATTAATAATAAAAAGATAGGTTGTTACATACCTATACAAGTAAGTGAGGTAAATAATTATGTCTGCTCAAACCAAGAAATCAAATTTGCTCGTTGAATTAAACATAGAAGAACAAGAACTGCTCTCTGGAGGACAGCAACAACAACCATACCGTCAATACGGTCGTGGAATGGATGATGATCGCTATGGTCGTGGTGACGACTATGGTCGCAACTATTACCCACAGCGTTACCCCACCTACATCTGTCGTCCTTATTACGGCCAAGCGTACGGTTCATAAATTAGTACCTTCTACAGACGGATAGTTTTGTAACTGAGACTTTTTCTGTATTCCAGGGAGGAGAAAAATCATATCTTAATTGAGAAAGTTTCAACAATCTCTTTTTCTTCTCCCTTACTTAATATGCAAATCTTAGTTACAAAATTAAACTCCTGAGTTTTGTAATTCCACAAATATCAAATTTTTTAAATGCAGGGTGTTACCTAAAACTGACAACCCGAAAAATGTAAGTGAGGCAATTAATCATGTCAAATCAAATCAATAAATTGGAATTAGTGGAATTATCCGCAGAACAACAGCAGTTTCTTTCTGGGGGAAGATGCCACTATTCTCCTTGTTATAAACCCAAAAACTGTTGCGGGGAATACAAAGATTACAAACGATATACACCCTCTCCTTGCCCTGATAACTACCCTAGTTTCAATTATTCTGATGGCTATCAGAACTGGGATTAATCAGGTTAATTCCAGATAGAAATTTTCAATCAATAGCAATCAACAAAATTCCCAACTTTGTCGAGAAGTTGGGAGTATGATAATGTGCAATCATTCTTAAACATGATTTATGCATCCTGTCAAGAATATATAAATCAAATTTGACCGCTATCGGAGTCCTACCTATATGAATTTAGGATAAGTCAAAAGACAGAAATAATAACTATTAACTTATAACCACAGAATAATTACATTTATGAATACTAATTTTATAAAAAAACTAGGTTCATCAAATTTATAAACCAATTGAGTCAATTAATTGAGGCTAACAATCATGTCAAATCAAAACATCAAATCCCATTTAGTTCAGGATATATCCAGCAATGAACAGGAACTTCTATCTGGTGGTCACTGGGGCGGCTGGGGAGGTGGACCCGGTTGGGGTAGACCGGGCTGGGGTGGACCGGGCTGGGGTGGAGCTGGTTGGGGTGGACCGGGCTGGGGTGGACCGGGCTGGGGATACTGGGGTCGTCCCTGGCATAAAGGACATCACCATCATCGTCGATGGTGGTAGTGTTCTGGAAAAATCCAAAAATTAAGTTTTGCCAATCCAATCTTGTAAAATTGGATTTACCAGTTCAGGAGCTTCATCTTGGGGGCAATGTCCCACTCCTTCCAGGGGAATAAATTTTTGTACTTGGGGAAAATTGGCTAACTCTCTACCCAAATCTATTGGTTCCCAAGGGTCAGCCGTTCCCCATAAAATAATTGCTGGACAGGGTAATACAGGTAACAGGTCTTCTGGTAATGGTCCACTAGAATAAGATGTAAAAGCCAGAAATACTGCTGCTGCACCTGGATCACTTGCTGGTTTCATTAAAATTTCTATTAATTCATCTGTCACTGTCTCCCCATTGGCATAGGCTTGTAAAAGAATCTTTTTGACAGTTTTTGGTTTAGCTAGTTGACTAAAAAAGAAGTTACCAACAACTTCAATTGATAAAAACTTTTGTAAAATTGGCGCACCAACTCGTTTAGTCCAAGGTAAAGTTAGCCTTTTGCGATCGTGTAACAACCTGAGAGAACAATTCAGCAAAGCAGTTCCTAAAGCTATATCTGGGTTACTGACCGCAGCTTGCATAGCTACAATACAACCAATAGAATTTCCTACTAAAAATGCAGGTTCTCCCACTACTTCCCGACAAAAATCAGCTACTTGCTGTCCCCAGGTTTCCAATGTATAGGTTATTTTCTCTCCTGGTTCTGGTTTAGCTGAAGCACCAAAACCAATCAAATCAAGGGCATAAACCCGACAACTTTCTGCTAAAACTGGTATATTTTTGCGCCAGTGTCCACAAGATGCTCCAAAGCCATGCACCAAAATCACAGCAGGTCCTTGAGTGCCTTGGGTTTGATAACAGATAGGGAAGCCTTGCCAAATCCAGGTTTTGATGGAGGTAAATACATCTGTAGAAGTTGTCATGGGCAGTTTATAATTCATAATTCATAATTCATTTTCAGGATAGCAGTCTTCTGCTATATAAAACCTAGACAAAACTAGACTTTACTTTCTACTTCAACGGGAGCATGGGAGCAGTTATCCCTCAGTAGACTTTCACGCCTTAGCCAGACGCGATAAATTAATTGCAGCGTTTAGATCCCTATCTATCTCAAAACCGCAGTTCTCACAGCAATAAATTCTTTCGGATAAAGAAAGATTTTCTTTTTTATGCCCACAGTGAGAACAGGTTTTACTTGATGGATAAACTCTATCACTTCTTCCCCAGTCACCAGTCACCTGTCACCAGTCACCTGTCACCGATTAACCTACTAACCCAGAACGTAAAGCGCGAACTGCGGCTTGGGTTCTGTCATCAGCGCAAAGTTTATTCAAAATATTGCGAACATGAGTTTTTACTGTTCCCACAGTAATATACAGTTTTTCTGCAATTTGACCGTTACTGCAACCAGCAACAATTAATTCTAAAATTTCCAGTTCCCGCTGAGTTAAAGGATAGGTTTCCAGAACTTGTTCATATTCTGTAGCTAAAGCCTCAATTTTTACAGTCTTTGGTTTATCAGATGTGAGACTTTCTCCTGGTAAACTTGAGCGCATTTTTTTGAGTACCACATTGGCGATCGCTGGATCAATCCAAGAGTTACCAGCATAAGTAGCTTGTATGGCTTCAGTTAATTTGTTAATACTTGTCTCTTTCATGTAATAAGAATCTGCACCCGCCGCAAAAGCAGCTAAGACGGCATCTTCTGTATGATCCATTGTCAAAATTAAAATTTTTGTATTATTTTGCCCAGTTTCTGCTTGATGGCGTTTAAACTTGCGGGTGAGTTCAATTCCATCCATATCTGGTAAACCAATATCCACTACTGCTACATCTGGCTTGGCAGTTTCCAAAAGTTTTAATCCTTGGCTGGCATTTGCCGCTTCACCTATCACCCTTAACCCTCCGTGTGACTGCAATGCAGCCCTTAACCCCATCCGGGTTAAATCATGATCTTCAATTAAAAGAATGCTAATCTCATTCATTGTTACACCCAACTATATATCTGACTGCTGCTTTGAACTTAATTTGAACTTAATTTGAACTTAACTTGAACTTAACTTGAACTTAATTTGACTGGTAAGGATTGAGGAGACAGAATACAGGATTCAGAATGAATGAGAGTTTTCGAGTCATGCTTGATAATTGATGAACAAACTGATAAACAAACTTGCTCATCTGGATTCCTGCTGCACACAAATATTCTAACCCCTGACTCCTGACTCCTGTACGGGCGAAGTAGGGGCGAAGCATTCGGAAAATAACCTGTGATCAAAATTGATAATTTATCGCCCGAATGCTTCGCCCTTACAGGAAAATAGCCTTTGCATAAAATTGATAATTGGTCGCCCGAATGCTTCGCACCTACGACTCCTGACTCCTGAATTCTTACAATGAATGCAAGTTTTGGATAATTTGGATCTAATTTGGATCTAATTTTCCCAAACTAAAGATAGATGATATTTTGACCTGGTTGCATCCATCGACAGAAATAATAAATTTCACTTATTTTATCTGGGATAGAAGTAAAAATCTAGCTACGGGTATATGGCTATTTTTTTGGAAAATATGAAATATTGAAACCAATGGAAAATCAGACAATCAACCTATTTGTTATGACTGTGCCTTCCTTATTCTCATTTTTTCTTGAATTTTAAGTTCTACCAATCTCCTTGAATACTTTTACCTCACCTTGACGAGTTGGTTAAATGTTATAAATTTGTCTTTTTCTTCTCATCAACTCTGTCAACAATGCTTGTGCTAAACTTGAAATATTACTTTTTTGACACCAGATCAGTTTTTTTACGTAGTAAATAATGAGACAGTAACCGGGGGTGATTTTTACTGACTATGATCAGAAAATGTATTACATCTGACTCTAGTTATTCTGTCAAATCCAAGTTTAAAGCCTTGTATATAGCTTGCTGAATCAAGGAGGTTTACATTTTTATCCTAGCACAAGATTCTTGCGACATAAACTTACAGCAGATTCCTTTGTTTTGAGGTACAGTATTAGACTAGGAAGTGCTGTATCAAGAGATGATCAACAGAATGACCAACTGGTAACTTCATCATCTATCATAGTACCGACCACAGGCTCCGCCAACATCACATACAACATCAGATAATTTAAAATTTTCTATCTATGAACGAGGGCAAGGGCTTAAAACTAATGATTCGCGCTTATGTGGCAATAGCAAGATATGCACTTACAGCTTTTTAATATTGAATGATTAATCACTCACGAATCAAGACTAACTACTGTTCAAGTGAGTAAAACTGCTCAAGCTGATGGTACACAATGTTTGTATGCAACTCTCACTAATGGGTGAGGACGGTAAATCATTTACTCATTTACAATTGTGTTGAGATAGATAAAGTATTTGATTTTACTTTCTCTCGACTCTGCCAGATTTCATAGAGAATCACTTTCATCTGGATAATTGCCAATTGTTTTTAAATTATTTTTTATTAAACGAGAGCAATTTTCCGTTTGTTAGAGTTATAACCAGGAGATTCAACACAATCAAAAAAAAATGGCAGAAAAAATCAAATACTTGATTCTGCAACCAGCTAAAAACATAACAAATTAAAACTACTAAAAGTGGAGGAAGATAAATTGAATGTAAAGAATATTAATTAGATATTGTGTAAAATACCTGAGTTACTCAATAGCGTTTTGTGAGATACACAAAAATTGTCAATTCTGTAGTTATATACAGCTTCTTGTAGGTAAATAAAGTAAACAATGAGATTGACAAAGCCTGGAACTAACAGCATTTTAGTTCTGACTGCTGCTGTATTGGAAGTCAGTATTCAGCAGTCAGTAATCAGTAATCACCTATTATCTGGGATTTATGAGCATTTGTAGCAAGGAATTAGGAAATTGATTTTAGTATCAGTCTCCCCTAAACATCCTGGAAAATCAGTTGAAAAAGCAGTTTTAGCTGAATGCTTACTATCTGAAAATAGAAATGCTGTACTTCAATCTCTTTTGGACAGCGAAAATAAAAACTAATGGAAGAGACGCTGAAAATTTTGGTTGTAGATGATGATGAAGTAGATCGCATGGCAGTCCGTCTAGCCCTGACAAAAGCTGATGTTTATATGGAACTGTGTGAAGTCAGCGACGGTAATAATGCCCTTTCTGCTCTCCAAAATACTAATTTTGACTGCGTTTTTCTCGATTATTGCTTACCAAACCAAGATAGCTTCACTTTAATTCACAAGCTGCGCTCTTGTGAAATCAAAGTTCCTTTAGTTATTCTCACCGCTCAAGGAGAGGAAAAAATTGCTGTTGATTTATTGCAAGCTGGTGCTACAGATTATCTGATTAAATCTCAACTAAATTCAGAACATTTGGTATTGGTTTTGCGAAACACGATGCGGTTATATCGGGCAGAAATGAAAGCAGATTTGGCATATCAACAACTTAAAGAAAGTAATGAACAACTGATTCGGAAGAACCAAGAATTGGAGAGACAAAGGCAACAAATTCAATTACAAAATTTGAGATTTTTGGAAGCATCACGACTTAAATCACAATTTTTAGCTACCATATCTCATGAGTTACGAACACCAATGAATGCCATCATTGGTTTTTCGCAAATACTGTTAC
>NZ_BJCE01000154.1:0-13204 GCF_005402885.1 Sphaerospermopsis reniformis | reverse complement strand
GTAATTAAAGCCGGTTCAAGTTCAGAAATTGATAAAGCTACACCAGGAGCAATACCTAATTCACCACCAGTCAAATTAGTTTGATTACTGTGTCCTGCAAAAAATAAAATATTCCAGCCATTTTGGCCTCTATTTGGCGGATGCGTTCACGGGTAACGTTGAAAATCTGTCCGATTTCTTCCAAGGTTTTCATGCGACCATCATCTAAGCCGTAGCGTAATCTCAACACATCTCTTTCACGAGGACTGAGACTATCGAGGACTTTTTCTAGGTCTTCACGGAGTAAGTTCTTAGAAACTTGATCTTCTGGTGTTTCGCCATCAGATTCAATAAAATCGCCTAAACGGGAATCTTCTTCTTTACCAATGGGTGTTTCTAATGAAATGGGCAACTGGGCTGACTTAGCAATAAACCGCAGTTTCTCAATAGTCATTTCCATGCGAGTCGCAATTTCTTCTTCCGTAGGTTTGCGACCCATTTCTTGAGATAATAGCTTGGTAGTTTTCTTGATCCGTGATATAGTTTCGTAGAGGTGAACTGGTAGACGAATAGTACGAGATTGATCAGCGATCGCTCTTGTAATTGCTTGTCTAATCCACCATGTAGCGTAGGTAGAAAACTTATAACCTTTCTCATGGTCAAATTTTTCTGCTGCCCGAATCAAACCCAGGCTACCTTCTTGAATTAAGTCTTGGAAGGATAAGCCACGATTCATATATTTTTTAGCAATAGAAACCACAAGCCGCAGATTCGATTGCACCATTTTATCTTTCGCCCGACGGCCTACGTGCAGACGATAACGGAAAGTTGGTAATGGCAGTTGTACCGCTTCTGCCCATTCCTTAAATTCGGGTTCTCGTTCTAACTGTTCGTACAGATGATCCCGTACTCTTTCTAATTCCAGTAAATCAGCGATTTTCCGCGCCAGTTCAATTTCTTCGTCTGCGCGTAATAAACGAATCCGACCGATTTCTTGCAGGTAAAGGCGAATCGAGTCTTCGGTAAAGTGTTTTTTCTTGCTTTGTGTCCGACGACGCGATTTAGCGGCTTTTCCAGACTTTGCGTCGTCCTCATCAGTCTGAGGCTCTAAAAAATCATCAATATCGCCGTCATCAACTAGCAGTAAGTCCTCTTCATCCTCGATTAATAAGAGTTCTTCTTCGATATCAGGCGTATTTATTTCTAGGTCAGGCCGATAATCAATATCGAGTACGTTGTTAGCCTGGTTCATGCCGCGTTCCTCATGCTCCTTGCAGAATCAATTACTCAAAATGTGGTTACTGCTCTTGTGATCGAGCTTTTTTTCACCGAAATATAGGCTTTTGGCTAATTTGCCTATGATCTTTCCCATTTCCTCTCAATGGAGGCGCAGTTGTTTACTTTAATGGCAAAAAATCACTTTTATGTGAGTTGCTCTGAAAAAGTAAAACTAATCGCTGTTGCCGTTATACAGAACTTCTGATTCACTGGTCTATAACCAGATACACCTTAATCAAGAAATTAACCACTTCAGACATAATGGATATGACTGCGGGCAGATTTACCTGTTAAGACTGTTCTGATTGTAGCCTGTTTCACAGAAATTGTAATCTTTTTGTGTGTTAATAACGAACTCATTTACCAAGATGAAGCCACTTTTATCAAAAAGACATTAAAAACGGTAGTCACACCATTAAATCTTGTTGGAAATTTTTTGAATTTGCAGTGGCATTCTCATTAGATTAAAAGGTAGGCGCACTTGCTATGGGGAGATTTTCAACCCCAAGTAAAACAATAGTTTTCTGAGTTTCCTGGCAACAGCACATTGGAGGTTCACTCAAGTTAGCAGTTATTGATGCACCCCCATGTTTACCATTCCTTCATAAATTACTTATTTGAGATAGCAAAACTAGGCTAACCGCTGAGTATATAGGGCAATAGTGTAACAGTGGTGGTGCTTGTTTCCAGACACCAAGCCTTGTATATGCTATGTTCATAACCTGAACTAAGGAGTTAAGGTTTTGGGAGAATAAGCCGATTGACAGATGAATTTAGAGTTTTCTCTTTTCGGCCTTATTAACACATTAGCGCAATGTGAAGATTTCAACCCTATGCAGCTTGACAAACTGTTCCTATTGTATACAAAGATATTTTAATCAGTCGAGAAATAATTTGTCATTGGATATGCTAAACAATTTACCTACTTATGAAAAAAGTGCATAGGATACATAATACAAATCGCCAGCTTTCAGCTATCAGTAAGTGGCGACGCTATGCTGCCTTCGGAGCTTTCGCTGTCTTCGATACGCTAAAAGCAAATCTATATTCTTTACCATAGCGGTATATGACAATATTGGCAAATATATTGTTAGTAGTTTCACCGGGCAAAGGTATATATTAGCACCTTAGTATTTTAAATGACTGCTATTTTTATTTGCCAAGCAGGGTATTTTTACTTGTTTTATAAGTATTTTATAAGTATACTACATTTATTTTCCAAAACTTGCTTCATTATAAGAAAATCGAGTGAGCCAAAACCACGCCCGATAAAGTATCGGAACTTGGTGGAGATACTTGATCGTACTTGATGCGGTGGATGTAGGCGAACGGCTTGTTAAATACTAGTATTTTAACACAGCTATTAGTAATTAATCTCACCCATACATCCATTGGATGTAGGGCGAGTTCTATAACTAGATTCAAGATAACAAATTAGATATCTAGATCTGTGAGGTTTAGTTTAGAACCATAGGTTTCAATAAACTCCCGTCTGGGTGCAACGCGATCGCCCATTAAAATGGTAAATATTCGATCTGCTTCCGCTGCGTCTTCTATCTCTACTTGTTTTAGTGTCCTGGTTTCTGGGTTCATGGTTGTTGTCCACAGTTGTTCGGGCATCATTTCCCCTAAACCTTTAAAACGCTGGATGGTATAGTTAGCGTTAGCTGGTAAGGTGGCAATGTGTTGTTGTAATTCGCGATCGCTATAACAATACTGGTAGTTTTTGCCCCGTTCTACTTTATATAGTGGTGGACAAGCAATATAGATGAAACCTTGTTCAATGAGCGATCGCTGATAACGATAGAAGAATGTTAACAACAAAGTTCGGATGTGCGCCCCATCTACGTCAGCATCAGTCATAATTACCACACGATGATAGCGTAATTGTGAGGCATCAAATTCTTCACCTTTAACGCCTAAACCCAATGCTGTAATTAAAGATTGAACTTCGTTGTTTTTGTAGATTTTTGCGTCGTCGGTTTTTTCAATGTTGAGAATTTTACCACGTAGGGGCAGGATAGCTTGAGTTCGGCGATCGCGTCCTTGTTTCGCGCTTCCACCCGCTGAATCACCTTCCACGATGAATATCTCCGATTCAGCGGGGTCACGAGAACTACAATCTGCTAATTTACCGGGTAAAGGGGATGATTCCAGTACAGATTTTCTTCTAACTAACTCTCTTGCGTGACGTGCTGCTTCTGCGGCTTTAAAAGCTTGAATAGCCTTATCTAGAATAGAATCAGCGACAGTAGGATGAAATTCTAGGTATTCAGTCAGGACCTCTCCTACGAAAGAATCAACAATACCCCGGACTTCCGTATTACCAAGTTTAGTTTTAGTTTGTCCTTCAAACTCAGGATCAGGGACTTTAACGGAAATAACTGCGGTTAAACCTTCGCGGACGTGTTCACCACTGAGATTAGATTCATTTTCTTTAATTTTATTCCGCTTGCGGGCGATCGCATTTAAAGTTCTAGTCAGAACAGTTTTTAAACCTTCTAAATGAGTACCGCCGTCAATAGTACGGATATTATTAGCAAAACCTAAGACATTATCAGTATAGGCATCAGTACACCATTGTAAGGCAACTTCCACCTGAACATTATTCCTTTCCCCCTGCACATAAATAATTTCTTCGTGTAAAGGTTGTTTTTCCCGGTTCATGTAGGCGACGTATTCTTTAATACCGCCTTTGTATTCATAAGTTTCTACCTTGGGTGCATCACTTTTGATAACTTCTAAACGATGATCTGTAAAGGTAATTTTTACACCTGCGTTGAGATAGGCTAACTCCCGCAGACGACCTGCTAAAGTGATATAATCAAATTCAGTACCAGTAGTAAAAATTTGCTCATCTGGTTTAAAAGTAACAGAAGTACCGGTCTGGGGTTCTTTATGTGGTTTTGCTTGCAGATCAGTAACAGGTATACCCCTTTCATAGCGTTGGTTATGTACCTTGTGATCACGCCAAACAGTTACTTCTACAAACTCAGAAAGGGCGTTAACAACAGAAATACCCACACCGTGTAAACCACCAGATACTTTGTAGCCACCGCCACCAAACTTACCACCAGCATGAAGAACAGTTAACACCGTTTCCAAAGCTGATTTTCCAGTTTTCGGGTGAATATCCGTAGGAATACCCCGACCATCATCTGTAACTGTAACAGAACCATCAGCATTGATATCCACTTCAACATGAGTACAATAACCAGCCAAAGCTTCATCAACAGAGTTGTCCACTACCTCGTAAACTAAATGATGTAGTCCTCGCGGTCCTGTAGAACCAATGTACATCCCTGGTCGTTTACGGACGGCTTCCAGACCTTCCAGAACTTGAATCTGATCGGCACTGTAACTGCTCGTCATGAAAATTCTCCTGATAAAAAGGGGTTTAATTCGCCAAAAGGCTAAAAAAGTAAAATCACCCCAAAATTATAACACAAAAGCCTTAATGCCGTCTCTAGAGCAATTTAATAGCAAATTTATATAGGGGGTGGAATAGGCTGGGGACTGGGGACTGGTGATTGGGGACTGATGAAGATTAATATAACCCAATGACTAATAACTAATTACTAATGATTAAATTAATTGTGATTTGTGGTGCGACAGCTACAGGAAAATCTGGATTAGCGTTAAGTTTAGCAGAAAGATTAGGTTCTGTCATTCTCAGTGCTGATTCCCGTCAAGTATACCGCGAGTTTGACATTGGAACCGCTAAACCAACGCGGGAAGAACAGAAATTAATCCCCCATTATTTGATTGATATCTGTGAACCGACTGAAACAATGACAGTAGCAGATTATCAGGAACAAACACAACAGTTAATAGATAATTTGGGAGTTTCTCCATTATTGTTGGTAGGTGGGACAGGTTTATATATACGTGCTATAGTGCAGGGAATGAAAATTCCCAGAGTTTCACCACAACCAGAATTGCGATCGCAACTAGAATCATTAGGTCAACATCAACTTTACCAGATGTTAAAACAAGTTGATCCTATAGCAGTGCAAAAAATTCATGCTAACGATTTAGTGCGGACATTAAGAGCATTAGAAGTATATTATATCACGGGTTGTCCCATGTCTGAACAACAGGGAGAAAACCCCCCAAATTATCCAATTTTACAAATTTATTTAGATTGTGAACCAGAAATTTTAGATGTAAGGATTCGCCAACGTACAGAACAAATGATAGCAGATGGTTTAGTGGCAGAAGTTAAAGATTTATGTCAAAAATATGGTGTTGATTTGCCATTATTGAATACTTTAGGTTATCAAGAAATCAAACAATATTTAGCAGGAGAAATTAATTTAGAGGAAGCAACAGATTTAATAGCTTTGCACACACGACAATTTGCCAAACGTCAACGCACTTGGTTTAGACAAACTTCTAATTTGGAATATTTTAATGTTGCGGATTCTGATTTATTAGAACAAGTTTGGCAGAGAGTTAATGAATTTATTACAGGTGACAGGTGATAGCATTAAAAGCCTTTCATTGTTTAATTTTTCAAGAGATCCCTGACTTATTCAAGAAGTTGGGATCGGGGTATTATTAAGGTTGAGTTACTTATCACTATTTATCCATGAAAATTTTATTAGGTCTAGCTTGTGTTCTTTTTTGAGCTTGAGAATTTTGAACTTGAGGATTTTGAGATTGAGGATTATTTTGTGGATTTTCTGCATCACTTGCTTGAGAGGAATTTTGCTCACTTACATTTTCGCTGTTGACTGATTTATTAACAGGAGAATAATTTTTAAAAATAGGATTGATTACAGCTAAATCATTTGTTTCCGTAGCAGGAGTAACATTCTGATTTGCACTTTCTAATTTCTGATTTTCGACACTTTGAAATATAGGATTAATAGGTGTTGAACTTGTAGAATTATCAGAATTGACTATTTGTGATTGTTTTTGTTGTTGATTCAGCTTTTCTGCTGCTGAGGCAAAAATTTGATTAGGTTTAACTTCTTTGTAGGTTCTATGTCTACTTGTATTTTCATCATTTTTTTCTGTTGTATTAACAGCATCAATTTTTGCTGGTTTTGGTAATTCTGTTAACTTTTCTTCACGTTGTTTTTCAGGTTGAATAATTTTTATTTCTGGTTCTGGTTCTGCTTCTGTTTCTGTTATCGTTTCAGATATATTTGATTTAGTTTCCGTCATGATTGATTCAGAAAATCTAGACCAAGATTCCGCTTCCCAAATTACGTGATGGTCAGAAATTGAAATATCTTGACTATTGAAATTAACAATATGAGCAGTTACAGAAATTCTGCGTTTTAAATTAGCAGAAACCAAATAAATACTACCATTAATTAACGTATCTTGTGGTAGTTTTTCGATATGAATACAACCTGCATTTTTTCCAGGATTGAGTAAACGAGGAGTAAATTCAATTCCTGAAATCTCAGAAATGATTTTACAATCAACAGGAACAATAATCCGCCAAATAAAATTATATTCTTGACCGTGAGCTATTCGTCCTATATTTAGGGTAGATGGATATTGCCATTCACCTTCTTCTTCTGATATTCCCATGACTGAACCTCGCACTTCTATATTTTCAAAACTTATTACTGGGTTTGATTGTTGATTAGACTTAACTAAAATTGCACAATTAATATTGTTATTTTCAGAATTAGCAATTTTTATTTCTCCTGTTACTTCAATTCGCAAATTCCGCAAAGTAACTTGATGAGAATTAATAGATAATACTGGACCTTGAGTAGCCCAAATAGTCGCCCCTTGTCCATCTAAAACTACAGAATTATTAATGATAATAGGTCCTGGGTATTCACCATGAGGAGGCCATAAAGACAATGTAGCATTATCTTGTAAATCATTGAGTTGTTCTTGTAAAGTCTTGGGTACAGATTGATAAATAGGTGTACTAATTGGAGTTTCTATTGTTTCTATTTGTTCATCAATTGAAACTTCCTCATGATCAATATTGAGATTTTGAGATTCTACAACCTGATTTTCTTGATTATTATTTATAGTTTCCGGTTGATTTTTGGGTTGATTTACATCAGTGGGATTAGACTGAGTAAACCATTGTTTTAATTGATCTAAAATGCCCATGTGTTTTTAAATTTTCAGTTTAATGAGATAGTTTTAACATTTGTACTTCTGCCATTCTACCATTAGGTTCTTGAGACAGTCGGAAGGAAATTCCATCCTTTAACTCAATAGCTTGTCCTGGTTGTCCTGGTTGGGGACTGGGTGCAACTAAATTTCCACCAGGAGACGTGAGGGAAGTTAAATTGAGATTGATTAATAACCATTTTCCTTCATGAAATACACAATATGCTTGAGGCGTTCTATCAGCAGTTTCTCCAGGAAAAACATTACCAAAAGTGTGCCATTTAAACAGATAAATATTATGGTAAATAACTAATTGTGTATCCAAAGTCCACTGACCAGAACGACGTTCAGAACGTAGTCGCAAAATAGGTATAGTTCCTTGAGGTTTAGAACCACAAAATGGACATTTCACATTAGATGTATCGTGTAAAATTAACCAATTACTAGGACAATAGGAATTATGACAAGGGTAAAGTAAATCCCAAGTTTTACACAAAGCACTTTCCCAATCTCTTGCAGTTGGACGTTCATTAACTGAGTGCAAACCATTAATAAATGCTCGTTGAAAGAGGTTACTTAAATGCGAACCCAAAGCAGTAAATGGAATTTTTAAATCTGAAGGTTTATTAGAAGTATCACTAGGCTTTTCAATAAATAATGCTTTTGATCCCATTTCTAAACGTTCTTGTTCTTCTGCGGAAGCTGCGGGATAAGTTTTTGGTCCTTCTAGGGGATGTCTTCCTAATAAATATTGATAAATCAAAACAGCTAAAGCGTGTTGATCTGTAGTTGCGGAAGGATGTTGACGTTTAGGGTCTTTAAGTGGTAAATGAATGGTAGTTAAAACTTCAGGTGCAATGTATCCTCTTGTTCCTAAAACATCGGGAGGAAATAAACCAGGAACAACTAAGGAATCAATATCAATTACTATAGATTGTCCAGAAATAGGGTCAATTAAAACATTCTTATTGGATAAATCAGAATGTGCTAAACCTGCTTGATGTAAACGTCTGACAGAACGTGCTAAAAGAATACAAATTTTCAAATAATTAATCCAGTTTCCCTGTTCTTCTGGAGGTAACATAGAACGTGGTTTTGGTCTGACAAACCAGGTACTTTCTTTTTCTTTACCTGTTAAAAATCCGGTTTCAAAAAAGTAATTTCCTGGATAGGTAGGGGTAACAATGCCTAATTTTGGTTTAACAACTATAGCTGTAGGCCAGCAAAATAATTGTTTAAAATATTCACCAGTTTTATCAGTGGTCGGGTTGAAAGCACCTAAAATTTTCTCTAATCTTTGCATTCTGTTGACATCTGTACCAGCATTTTCATCTTTATAAAAACAAATTACCGATGATTTATCAGCAGTGAAGTAAACTTGTTTCATTACTCCTTCACCGATCATATCGGGAAGATATTCAATAGTGCTACCATCTGCGAGTATTGCTGTTTCCATAATTACACATCCTAATAAATAACTACTAAGGTACGATCATCAAATGAACCTTTACGATAATAAGAATCTAGCCAAATTAATAACTTCTCGTCTGGTGATATATCTTGGCATTTTTCACACATTAATTCATCCATAATACCTGCTGCTAACAGTGCTGGTGAAGCTACAACTTCAAATACTGCTCTGTTTAATTCTTTTGCATAATCAGCAACAGAAGAAATTAATATTTTATCAGGTTCATTTGCTAAATAAGGATCAATAATTCTCTCTACGGGTGTTTGAAAATAAGATTTTACCTCTCTAACACTATTGATACTGCCTAAATTGGTTGTAAGTAGCTGTTGATTAATTTCCGAATTTTCAGGTTTATCAATATTGATAATTTGATTTAAAACTAAATCTCCATAGAGTTCTAACATTCCTGGATCATTAGGGAAGTAGTCATCAGCAACACCATCAGTCATGACCATTAAACATTTGAGATTTCCTAAAAAATGAAAGGTTTTTTGTGTTAAATTACTTGTTTCTAGTTTATTTTTAGAGGTCAGAAAATCTGTTTGTCCTGCATAATCTCCACTATCTGGTTTACCTAATAATTTTAATGTTCCTGCTTGAGAAATAGCAGCTAACATCCCATCACCGACTTGACAAGTGAGAATTAAATTATAGTTATTTTCTTCTACTTTAATAGTTGTGTGAACTGCTAAGAGAAGAGTGGCAGAAAAGTCTTTAATTTCTGCTTCTCTATTATCAAGAAGTCTAAAATATCGCAAAGAATCTTGTGAATCTTTAGCTTTATCTTCTACAGCTTGATAAGCTGTTTGCATAGCCTGATGTAAGATATTTTTAATTTCATTAATATCTTCACCTGTAGATAATTCTGAGTGTGTAATACCCTCTTTTATTTGATGATTTGCTAGAGATTCTGACAGATATTTTACTGCTGCTTCACAAGATATCTTAGCACCGATGCGAGATAATTTTTTAGAACCAGCACCATCGGCAACTGCGATAATTGTCCATTTACCACTAACAGCAAATTCAAACCAATCATCACAATTAGTTCCATTATGTTTGTGCATTTTACCACGCACTCTTGCAGCAATTAAATTTAGTCCTTCTGGGGATATTCCAGATTTAGAAATATATTCATCATACTTATCTGGTTCATTGTCTGGGATAGGAAGATATTTCCAAATTCCTAAAGGTGTAGTAACTTCATCTTTAGGTTTTTCAGGAGTTATTGTTTCTTCTAAATTTGGATTATTTTGGGGAGTTTTTTCCGTAGATATTATCGGTGTTTCCTGTTCAGGTTGCCACGGGGGAATAGGTCCACTAGAAGTTTTTATGGTTGAGGGAGTGTCGAGATTTGTAAGTAATTCAGTTTTTTTATTTTTCTGTTCTAAATGAATTTTGATAACTTCCTCAATAATTGATAAAACCTTTGGTTTTAGTTTATTTTCCAGAATATGTTTCCAACGGGATAAATTTTTGCTTAATTTTATTTCTTCTTCTCGATCCCTCTTTTGATCATTAATTAACATTAGCCAATCTAAAATTTCAGTCCATAGTTTATTAATTTCTGAGATTTCTAATTGATTATATGTTGATATTTTTTGTTCATTAACACCAAACCTATTATTAAGAGATTGTTGAACTAAACCCAAAAGAGAATCACATACTTTGGAAACTAAATCTTTATTTTTTTGATCTTGAATAAAATCTTCCCATTTACTTTTAAATTCATCTGATGGTGGTTCAAGGTAAAGTTTCCACCCAAACAGTTGAATTAATTCTTGTAACTCTTTTTCTGACTTTGACATATTAATTAACCACTCTCCCTATGCAAATTATTTATATCGAATTTTCAATCAAATTTTAAGTTTGGTGCGTTACGCGCTCGCTAACGCACTCTATAGATTAACTCCATATTAAGGAATAATTGTAATTCCTGGAGGTGGTGGAGGTAAAGTAATAGGTTGATCATCTGCCATTACTTGAGCCACACTTTGAGATGTTTGTTTAATAGACTGGGAAACCCATTTAAAATAAGCTTTAAGATCATCGGGTTGTAAATTATTTAATTTCACAACTATCTCAGTTATTTTTTTCAAACTATACTCATCTGCACCACTACCAGCAGCGCAAGCGATAATGTTAGCTGGTTTTTTCTTTTTCAATTCTTCCGCAGCTTTTTCCCAACTATCTGTAGGCATTCCATCCGTCATTAAAAATACTAAAGGTTTCCAATCTCCTTTTTGTGTATCACTGGCTTTTTTCACTTCTTGATCAAAACATTTTGATAAAAGTTGGAGTGCAGCACCCATCGAAGTCGCACCACCAGCAACTAAAGTTGGTTCTTTAAAAGTTATTAATTCTGTTAATGGACAAACTTGTTGAGCGGTACTTTCAAAAGTAATTACTGATAAATAGGCTGTTTCTATTGCATAGGGTTCGCTTCTGAGTTCGGCTAAAAGTGCTTTTACTCCTTGGTTTACAGCTTGAATAGGATCTCCAGACATTGAACCAGAACAATCTAAAACAAGATAAACAGGTAGACGACGAGACATAAATTTTCAACTCCTTAATGAAATTATTTAACTTCTACGAATTGGCAAATTAACAGAAATTTTGAGTTATATAAACTCAAAGGATAATAAAATTAGTCCATGTTTTTGTCGCTGTTAATTAATTAGTTGATGAATTTCATTTTCTAAACTAGAAATAGATATGACTACTTGATGATTTTCATTCACTTTCAACTATCCCACCCCGCTACCAACATCAAAACTTTGGGGAGAATATACATCTGTGACATTGCACCAAGGACAGGTGATATTAATAGGGTTTTCATATTCAGGACAACAATGAATATGACCATTAGCGCACATTCCCCATTGTTTGTTACCGCAATAGGGACAAGGTTGAAAACCTAGTAATTGACTGGTAGAAACTCGTAATTCTAGTGTTGTTTCTCCTGTGGTAAATTCAAAATTGTCTAAAGGATGGGCAGCTACAGCTTGATAAATAGGCTGATTACTATTTCCTAATAATTCTAATTGGTCAATAATTTTGGTATATCTTAACAGGTAAAAACCACGATTTTGAATACATTTAGCATGAAGAAAAACATGACAATCTGATGCGATCACTTGTTGTTTTCCAGGTTGCTGAATTTCCATTTCTTCAGGCAGTGCGGGTAAAGAAATTCCTTTATCTCCTGAAGTTTCTAATCTTTCACTGGTAGTAGAAATAGAAGCAGAAACCCATTTAAAAAATCTCGAAAAACTGCTTTGTGTGGCTTGTTTTAAAACAATCACTGTTTCTGTAATGCGACATAATTTATTGGTATCTGCATTGGGTCCACAAGCTACACCAATCACATTAGCTTGTTTACCAACAATATTATTTCTCACATAATCAGCCATATCTTCCCATGAGTCTGTAGGTTCTCCATCTGTGAGGATAAAACAAATAGGTTTATAGTCTCCTTTTTGGGTAGCGGAAGTTTTCATTACCTCCCGTTCCATACATTGTGTCCACAGTTTTAAAGCAGATCCCATTGCTGTACCAGAACCTAATACTAGATCAGGAATTTGCAATTTTAACAAGTCTGTAAGCGGGATTATTTGTTTAGCTTGACTAGAAAATGTAATAATACTAATAGTCACAGTTTCTAAAGCTGTGGGATTAGTTTTTAATTCCCCCATCATGGCATTTAAAGCATTTCTCAGAGAAAAGAAAGCATCACCAGCCATAGATTCAGAGCAATCTAACAGCAAATAAATGGGTAAGCGTCGCCAATAGTTGGACATAATATTTAATCCATTTTTATCCAATAAATAATCAACTAATTAAGTTCTTTACCCTTGAGTTATTTTATTACTGTTAATTATTTTTTGATAATCACAGGTTGCCTAATTCTTTGTCCGTAAACTTCTAATTCAAACCATTCACAATTTAGAGGTAAAGAAACAGATACTTTAGCTGGCATACCATCAGTATACTTCTTGATAATATTACCCGATGAATCATAAATAGTTCCCGTGGGCGCTACTATCTCATTCTCATCAACAACCTCAGCAAATATTTGCACTAAAGAAGCCATTTCTTGGGCAATTTTATAATCCCAAATATCAATATCTGTGCCGGTATCTAAATCATCTAATTCTTCTAATTGTTTTTGGTCTATTGCCTCTCCTACTCCGATCAAAACAAATTTTACAGGGTGACTTTGACCAGATGCAATATCTTGAGCTAACTGTATAGTATATATTTTCACTCTGTCTAAATCATAAATGCGTCCATCGGTAATAAAAATAAACATTCCCCGTTTTGCATCTACAAATCTTTCCACAAAATATTTAACAGCGGGTGAAAGTATGGTACTCATACCGA
>NZ_BJCE01000153.1:0-13233 GCF_005402885.1 Sphaerospermopsis reniformis | reverse complement strand
TCCCTTGGTTCATTAGTAAAATTGATTATTTAGTGAAGTTTAGACAACAAAATCTTATCTTTATTTCTGCCTGATTATACCCTTCATGATCCTTATGTTGCTTCTCGACTTTTTCAGCAAACCCTAATTACAGAGAACCAATTTTGTAGATAAATTATCAAGTGTGACTCCAACAGCGATGATGATTTTGACTTTTGTTAGCACAACTTTGGTTAAGGATATTCTATATTCTGAATCTTGGCAATTTTCTAGGAAATATCAACAGGAAAATCACCTCATAAACCTTATAAATATTTGGATGTTTTATATAAAACAATTTGTCTAATAGCATAGCAAAAATTACTAAAATCGGACATTTATTTTTAGACATAATTCCGATATTTATGTCTTTAAGTTCTGAAGATTTATGGTATTTTTAAATTAAATTAAATTAAATTAAATTAAAAAGGTAAAGGTGGTCAGGTATGACAAGCCCTGAGAATAATTTGTTATTCTTGGGGCTTTATTTAGGATCACGAATTTACAATAATCGACAATTAAAAATGAACCTGGAATGAAACAATTGTCAATTATCAATTGTCAATTATCAATTGATAACGACGTGGTGTATAAACTCTTGTATCTTTTTCACTGGTTTCAATTTTCCGAGTTTGGGAAGAACCAATAATAATCAAAGTTCGCATATCAGCATCCTTTGGTTCTAATTGTTCCAAAGTAATGACTTTTACCGTTTGTCCTGGTCTGCCAAGATTCCACCCTAATATTACCGGGGTATCTGGTTTTCTGTACTTTAGTAAGATATTTTTCGCTTCTTCTAATTGCCAAGTTCTTTCTTTGGAAATAGGATTATAAAATGCAATTACAAAATCACCTTGGGCTGCGTTTGTAATACGTTGGGTGATAATTTCCCAAGGTTTTAAAATGTCAGAAAGAGAAATTACACAAAAGTCATGTCCCAAAGGTGCGCCAATAGCTGCTGCGGTGGCTTGCATGGCGGAAATACCAGGGGCTACTTGAATATCAATTGTTTGCCATTCTGGTTGTTGATATTTATCTATGACTTCAAAAACTGCGGTGGCCATTGCATAAATACCGGGATCTCCTGAAGAAACTACTGCTACATATTTACCTGTTGCGGCTAAGTCTAAGGCCATTTTTGCCCTTGCTTCTTCTTCTCTATTATCCGATTCATGAATTTTTTTACCTTCAGCTAAAGCACCAATTAAATTAATATAAGTCTTATAACCAACTAAATCTGTAGCATGATTGAGAATTTCTTTAACTTCGGGTGACATCCATTTTGATGCACCAGGTCCAGTACCAATAATGGCTAATTTTCCCTGTGGTCGTCCGATGGTTTCGGGGTTGATAATTTCTGGAGAAATACTCAGAGTAATCTGGGAAAATGGAGAACACAAAGATTTGTTATTTGGTTCTGTACCTGCACAAACAACTGCTTCATGAAAACAGTATCCTTGGGTGGTAAATTTTGTCAGTTGACTCACTGCAAAAAACCGAATGGGTACTTGAAAAATGTGGGCGATATTTTCCAGTATGGGATCAGCAGCTAGGTAAAGAGGTGCAAGAATAACAGCGACTGCTTTGGATGAAACCTGTGCGTCTTCTAGTAGTTCGTAAATGTGGCTAAGTGTTCCTGAGTTGGGGGAAGTAATGGCGATCGCTACTTTTTTGGGATGATAAACTAAACAGTCAGGTTGAGGAATTACGTTTTTTTCTGTCACCTCAATAGTTAACTCCCCATTTTCATCAATAGGTAAGTTACTTTCACTCAACCAAGGTGCTGTTCCTACTAATTTAACTTTTGCCCCTGCTAATAAGTCAGATATAAATTTTTTCGCATTCTCTGGGTTAGCTAAATGATATCCAAAAGGAGGAGATAACAACGCTGTCCGAAAACGCAAATCTCCTGTAGTGGTAATGGCAGCTTGTACTTTTAAAGCTGCTGCTATTTGCCGTGCTAATTCGTTTACTCCACTTAGTCCACCCAAAAGCGGGACAACTGCACTCCCATCTTCAGCTACAGCTAATACTGGTGGTTCTTGACTTTTATCTGTAATCAGTGGTGCTAAAGTTCTAATCAGAATCCCGGCTGCACATATACCAATTATCGGTGTGCCAGCGGCGAACAACTCGCGCAGTGTATCGCCAAAGTTTGTAAAGCTTACATCAACATCACAGGTGCGACTTGCTAACCCGTATAATTTTGCACCTGGTAAAATACTTGTAATTTGTCTGGCTACTGTGATACTATTTTGACCTAGTATGACAACGGCAGATGTCAACCTTGTTTTCATTTAAAATTTATATTTATTTACTTATTTTAAGATAGTTCTTCCTTATTAGGAGACACTATATCAGGTTTTTAGATGGGTGTCAATAGTCTTAACTTACTATTGCGCGGTGACTGGGGACTGGGGACTGGGGACTGGTGACTGGGGACTGGTGACTGGTGACTGGTGATTGGTGACTGCTTAAAGTCTTTGCTTAGTGGGTATAACTATCATCGAGAAATAAGGAACTTGTTCGGGATCTACTTCATCTAAAGGTACAATTCTTTGCTGTGAGGTTGTTGCCCGTTCAATATATTTTGCCCGTGAAGCTAGTCCTAATTGATGCAGGATATCACGCACTTTGGCAAAGTGACGACCGAGTTTCATGATTGCTGCTGCATCTGTGGCTAAAAGCTGGGCAGTTAGCATTTCTGTGGGCAGGGTGGCAGGTAGAACTGTGAGAATATCGTTGTAGTAGGTGAAGGGTACTCCCAAGGATACTGGACAGGCCATTAAGGAAGAAATGCCAGGGACAACTTCCGTCTGATATTTCTCAGATAAACGAGTGAAGATGTACATGAAAGAACCGTAAAAAAACGGATCGCCTTCACACAATACAACGACATCCCGACCGGCGGCTAGATGTTCACCTATGGGTTCAACTTCTTTGTCATAAATGGCTTTGGCTTTTTCTGGTTCTAGGGCGCGGGGAAGATGATATAAAACTTCAATTTGATTACCGGGTAAGTATGGCGACACGATTTTTCTGGCGATACTTTCCCGATCTATTGCTGACTGATAGGCAATAACAGAGGCCGAACGTATTAAGCGTAATGCTTTTAATGTCAATAGTTCTGGATCTCCAGGACCAACACCAACTCCATACAGACGACCTTTTGAGTTCATATTTCTTCCTCGGTTGCTATGGCGTTAACGGCAGCAGAAGCGATCGCACTGCCTCCTCTTCGTCCATGTAAAGTCATAAATGGCACACCACGACTATCTTCTGCTAAAGCGACTTTTGATTCGGCCGCACCGACAAACCCAACGGGAAAGCCTAAAATTAATGCCGGACGTGGTACTCCCTCATCTAGCATTTCCAATAATCTAAATAAGGCTGTGGGTGCATTACCAATGGCCACAACTGCCCCATCTAAATGAAAACGCCACAGTTCTAAAGCTGCTGCTGATCGAGTATTTCCCAGGCGTTTGGCTATTGTTGGTACTTCTGGATCATTTAAAGAACAAATAATTGCGTTATTGGTGGGTAATCTTTTTCTGGTAATGCCTTGTGCAACCATGTGACAGTCACATAAAATTGGTGCGCCAGATGCTAAGGCTTTTCTACCTGCATCCACGGCATTGAGTGAATATGCTAACTCTGGAACTATATCCGGCATTCCACAGGCATGAATTAAACGAACAGCAATTTGCGCTACATCATCCGGTAGGGTATCTAATTTAGCTTCTGAGCGAATAATGGCAAAAGATTTTCTGTATATTTCCTCAGCATCGCGTATATAATTATACATAGTTTTGATATTTGGAATTTGAGACTTAAATGGATTGAACAGTGAACAATTGTTTGAGTTCAGATATATCATAACGATTGGCAAATTCTCTAAATGATTCTTGAGAACTAACCCGTTTCATTTGATACACTTTTAACATTCGTTCCATGAGTTGAGGTAATTCGGCAAAAGTCACATTTTCATAAATTGGACGACCAAATTGTTGTAAGGTATCGTCACCAAGATACACTTGATATCCTTCCCTGGATTCATTTTCTGCCTCAATTTTCACTCCTAGCAATGTAATATCACTTTGATGATGTTGAGCGCAAGATTTAACACACCCACTAAAATGAATATTAATAGCAGAATCTAAGGTGATGTGAGTTTCTAAATATTCTCCTAATGTTAAAGCGTGAGTTTTGGTGTCTGTTGCAGCAGCAGCACAACCCCGCTTTCCTGAACAGGAAACTAACCCGCTTTTAATGTTGGTAGCTGAATAACTCAGTTCTAGATGGGCAATTTCTCTTTGCACTTGTGCAATGTGTTCTTGGGCAATATCTGTGATTAGTAAATTCTGCCAAGGTGTGAGTCTGAGATTACTATTACCATATTTGGCGGCTAAATCAGCTAAACCCCGCATTTGCCAAGTTTGCAACCGTCCCAAGGGTAAAACAACACCGATATAATATAATCCTGATTGTTTCTGTTCATGTATGCCAATATGGTACATTTCTTGATTATTTTGATTATTATGTTTAGCTTCATCATGTAAATTTGCGAGTTTGCTTATTTGTGTGAGATTTTGAGATGCTATTTCTTTGGCTACCTGTAAATTATTTGCAGTTAAATACTCTGTAGCTTGTTGTAAATAATTTTCCCAGCCCAAATTATCAATAACCTCCCGCAAGCGTGGTTTACGCCGGCTACTAGGATCTGTATGCTGTAAGTAAACCTCTGCTAAAGCACCTAAAAATGGTATACATTGTGCGGGCGTTAATAAAATTCCTGTATTTATAAAAAATTTTTCTTTTTCACCACCACAAAAATGCAAAATGAGATATACTAGTTTATGTCCCCATTTCCCCGTAGGAAAGAACTTCGGTTCTTTCCTACCCCCCTGATCAATATCAACAGCCGCTAAAGTGATATCATTGGGGAAGTGTTTGAGAGAAAGTTTTCCACCACCATCGAAGCCAACGCTAAATTTTGCCGAAAGTCCGCCTAAATGGGAATTTTCTGTGATGTATTCATCCCAAGCTTTCACCAGAGGATGAGTATATATTAATTCTTGAGAGTCTATACCCGTAATGGGACTCGTCATAATATTGCGAATATGGTCTACAGCAGGATTAATAGAACCTAATCCCATTTTTTGTAATTGCTGGAGAATATCAATATTTATTTCTTGTTTAATTTCTCTGATTTGTAAATTAGCGCGATTGGTAACATCAACATAGCCGCCTCCATAATTATCCGCTATATTGGCGATCGCGTGTAGCTGTTCACTATTCAAAATGCCACCGGGTATTCTTAGGCGAGATAAGATGCCATCTTGGGCTGGTGTGGTGTAAAATAAACCTGGACAAGCTGTAAATGGACTTAACAAAATGGTCACTCCTTCCCCGTGCGACGCGGAGACAGAACAGGGATAAATTTCCTAGAGTTGGCATTCTGACTTGTTCAATTTAGGATTTTAGATTTTGGATTTTGGATTTTGGATTTTCTGATTACCCTTATTTTGTTACAATGTTTTTCTCAGTATCAATTATCTAAAATCAGCAATCTAAAATCTGACATTGCTTTACAGCTGCGGCACAGTCCCGGAATTTAACCGGAGTTTCCCAAATCTAAGATTTTGAATTATACCACAAGAAAGAATTTTTGGAAAGGTAATGGGTAATGGGTAATGGGTAATGGGTAATGGGTAATGGGTAATGGGTAATGGGTAATGGGTAATGGGTAATTAGGTTATTCATCTTCCCCCAGTCCCCAGTCCCCAGTCACCAGTCCCCAGTCCCCAGTCACCAGTCCCCAGAAGGATAGGCGATTTGATTCCAAAGTACCTCAATTTCTACACCTGTTAAAGCTTTAGTAATTTCTGTTTGGGAGTGAGTATAATAAAGGATAAATAAAACCAGTACCAATAAAACCAGGATAAATCCGCCAATGAGACAGATTATGTACCAAATTAAGTTTGAATTCAAATGCAATAGTTGACCTATTTTAACAACAAATTTTAGTATAAATATAATTTTATTATAAATAAAATTATTGGCTGTTGACCAGTCAAATCTTACTTTTGGTATATACTTATTTTAAAAATCTCTAGCCTTGGGTTGAAGAAAAATAATTATTTTCTTGTTTAGAATTGATTAATGTATTATAAATATAAAAAGATAAGTAAATCAAGCTTAAGGAAAGGAACTTAATATCCAGACACCGGGCTTCTTTAAGAAGTCCGGGATCTATCCACTATCCACTGTAAGTTGCGCCATTTTTGTATTTGGTTTGTATTTTGATGAGAGTATTTGGATTAGAAATGTATGAAAATTCAACCAGAAATTACCTATCGTAATGTAGAGAAATCAGAGGCAATTGATAATTTAGTTCATGAAAAAATTGCCAAACTAGAGAATATTTGTAATTACATCAATAGCTGTCACATTGCTATTGAAAAAATCCATGATCGTCCCCGTAGCGGTTCTCCTTATCGAGTGAGAATTGATCTGACTGTTCCGCCTGGCCATGAACTAGCAGCGGAAAAAAATCCGGGTGAGGGTGTTCAATATCAACCGTTAGATGCAGTAGTGAGAGAAACTTTTGATGCTATGCGTCAGCAGTTAGTTAAACTGACTCAACTGCAACGTGCAAGTGAACAAGCTGGCAGATATGAGGAAGCGCAAGAAAGTACAGGTTTGGTAACAAAATTATTTCGAGAAGATGGCTATGGTTTCCTAAAAACTTTAGATGGAAGGGAAATATATTTTCACCAAAATAGTGTTTTACATCACGACTTTGACCGTTTAGAAATTGGTACTGGTGTGCATTTTTCCTTAGAGGATGGGGAAGAAGGACCGCAAGCAAGCACTGTAAAAATAGTTGATAAACCTGGTGTGCGTGCTGGTAAATCTTCAGAAAAATTAGTTGAAACTCCTTTAGATTGGTAGGATTTAATAATGGACAATTGACAATGAACAATTGATAATTAATTATTACCTCTCCCTGTAAGAGAATAAAAACAGCAGATTTTTTGATTTTTTCACCTTCAAAGGAGAGGTTTTTAAGTTTGAATACAATAGTCAATTATCAACTGTTAATATCAATTATCAATTTATCACTTATTGGCTGGAAAGGATATGAATACACAAATTGATGAATTGAAAAAAACAGCATCTCAATTACTGGCAGCAATGCTATCTAATCCTCACATTTACCCTCAAGTTAGTGATGAGGGAGGTTATGGAAATTTGGAACAGAAATTAATGATTGCATCTGTAGAAATGGCAGAGAAATTAATTGAGCAGATTGACAAGAATAGCTCAAGAAAATGATCAATTTTTCTCCAAGGGCGAAGCATTCGGGCGAACAATGATCAATTTTTATCCCAGGCTATTTTCCGAAGGCTTCGCCCCTAATAGATTCTACCTTAACGGTGAGAGAGTTCTAAAAAACTAATTTTTTGTGGTATAAAACTTGATGAACTTTCCCAATAATCTGCTTTGTTAATATTGACTTTTAGCAAGGCAATATTCGGTTCATCTATTCCTTGGGGAAACCAAGTTTGTAATTCGGGTTTCCATTTCTCTTGTAATTTATTTCTATCTTTCACCAGTTCTGCTGTACCGGAAATAGAAATATATCGCTGTTGATCAGGTGAAGAAAAACTCACATTTACTTGTTGACGACGTTGAATTTCTAAGACTTTATGAGAATCAGCAAAGGTAAAAAACCAAAGTTTACCATCTGCATCAATGTCGCTAAAAATAGACATAGGACGACTATGCAAACTACCATCATCATCGACTGTAGTTAACATAGCATTGTCAATGTCTTTAATCAGTGTACGCAACTGCTGAGTTTTTTGATTGTGTTCTTGTGAATTTGCCATTTAGGTATTTTTTTATTTAGTAATGGGTAGCTCATATCTTTTTTAGTATTAATGTTTTTAGATTGCTATTACATGAGTCTATAGGTGTAATTCTCACCTTAGTAATTAAGTTGCTTAGTGTATAACTAAAGGAATATTTTGAGAAAAAAATTAGAGAAAAATGATAATTTTGTTTAGGAATTACAAATAATTATGTAACTTGAGGATGATGGCAATAGCTAGTAATTTTTATAATATTTTTTTATACTATTTTAGTGATTGACTGGATCAAGTGATAATAGGAGAGATGTAAAAATGGCATCTACATTAGACACAATTATTGAAGGTTTGACAGCAATTGTCTTTTCACCTGTGATTTTACCGATTGCATCAGCAATGAAACAACCTGTAGTCCAAAATACTATTAAAGATAGTATTTTGTTATCAGAAAAAGTTAAGGATGCAGTTGCAGAAATGGGTGAAACGGTAGAAAAAGTAAGCGCAGATGCAAGAAAGGAGAAACCAGAAAGTTTTCCATCTAGAACTCAATCTAGAAGTCAATTTAGAAATCAATCTAGAACTTATGGAAATTATTTCACAAATGGTAAATCAGAAGCAGCAAAAGATTTAATCAATGTCATCTCTGATATTAATACAGATGTGGCAAGAATGACAAATGGTGTTGCTGATTTACGAGTGATATTACCTGTAGGAATTGGTTTACTTTCGCTGCAACAATTGTTAAGAAAAGGATTTCAATTAGAAGAAATACCTTGGTATATATTGGCTTGGTATGCTTTTGATATTTTTACCAGACTAAATTTTGAGGATGAAACTCAATTAACAAATTTATCAATTAATACTGTTTCAATGGAATTTCAGGAGCAACAAAGTAGTGATTCAAATAATACACAGCAATGTCAAAGGGAGAGCTAGATATAAAATTGATGAACTTTATCGTTCGCAGTCATTAAAGATATATTTGGAGCGATCGCTTGCTAATTACCCAGAAATTATTTCTGTTGCTGCTAATGTGTTAACTAGCAATATTTTGATTATTTTTCAACCAGACGTTAGCTATAGGAAAATTGCATATTTTATTGATAAAGCTTTATCGGGATATAAAGATAAGGCTGGATTTACTGATGTTAAAACATTAGTACACCCTACTAAAAAAGATAAGTTAACTTTATCCAAGCAAGAGCAAAAAACCGAAAATTGGTATTTAATGACAGCGGATAATGTTTTGCAATCATTAAATACTTCCCATATCTCAGGATTATCTAATGAAACTGCCAATAAATACCTGAATAAATATGGTAAAAACCTATTATCAGCAACAGTAAAACGCTCAGAAATCAGTATGTTAATTGAGCAGTTTAAATCATTACCAGTTGCTTTATTAGGTGTTGCTGCGGGAATTTCTATTTTCACTGGGGGAATTATTGATGCTGTAGTAATTTTGGGTGTAGTTGGTTTAAATGCTACCATTGGTTATATTACAGAAAGTCAGTCAGAACGCATTATTAATTCCCTGAAAAATCGCTCAGAAAAATCTACTTGGGCAATTAGAGATAATAAGCTACAAGAAATACCTACAGAAAATGTAGTTGTAGGAGATATTTTAGTTCTTAAACCTGGTAGTTATATTGCCGCAGATGCCAGAATTATTGAAGTTGATAATTTAACTATTGATGAATCTGCTTTAACTGGGGAAAGTGTTCCCGTTTCTAAAAATCCCACATTATTACATGGTGAAGATGTACCTTTAGCTGATCGTTTGAATATGATTTATAAAGGTACATTAGTTATTAATGGACAGGGTTTAGCAGCGGTAGTTGCTACAGGCAAATTTACCGAAATGGGTAAAATTCAGCAATTAGTTAGTGAAGCAACAACAACTCAAACTCCCCTTGCTAAACAATTAGATCAAGTGGGTAGTCAACTGGTTTTTATTAGTATGGGATTATGTGGTTTAGTGTTTGGAATGGGAGTTTTACGGGGATATAATTTATTAGCAATGTTGCAATCTTCTATATCTTTAGCAGTTGCAGCAGTACCCGAAGGTTTACCAACAATTGCTACCACAACCCTAGCTTTAGGCATTCGTGATATGCGAAAAAATAAAGTTATTGTTCGCAGTTTAAATGCAGTAGAAGCATTAGGTTCGGTGCAAACTATTTGTTTAGATAAAACCGGAACTCTCACAGAAAATAAAATGTCAGTGGTGGAAATAGTCACCGACAGTAAACATATTCAAGTCAGGGATGGTGAATTTATTACTGGGGAAAAAATTATTAATCCCTACACTTATAATGAACTATTAAAATTAATTCATGTAGCAATTCTTTGTAATGAAAGTGAAGTTAGTAAAAAAAATGATGCTGATGAATATCTGGTTACAGGTTCAGCTACAGAAAATGCTTTGATTTACACAGCGATTAGTGCAGGTGTAGATGTGATGGCGTTGAAAGAAAAATATCCTTTACTGCAAACTAATTTGCGTTCTGAAAATCGCAACCTTATGAGTACAATTCATGCAACTCATAATTGTCAGCAAATGGTGGCTGTGAAAGGAAATCCTGCGGAAGTTTTACAACTTTGTCATCGGTGGATGAAAAATGGTGAAGTTGTACCTTTGATAGCAGAAGACCGACAGAAAATAGAAATAGAAAATGATCGTTTAGCAGGAAAAGCGTTAAGAGTTTTGGGTGTGGCTTATGGTTATATTGAGGAAGTGGAAAATAACAATAATCATGAATCAGATTTAATTTGGTTGGGTTTGGTGGGGATGGCTGATCCAATTAGAAAAGGTGCAAAAGAATTAATTGCCGACTTTCATCAAGCGGGAATTAATACGGTAATGATTACTGGTGATCAAAGTCCTACAGCTTATGCGATCGCTAAAGAATTAGAATTAAATCGACATCCCCAATTAGAAATTCTTGACTCTAATAACCTCAATAATCTCACCCCGGAAGCATTAGCAGCACTCAGCGACAAAGTAGACGTTTTTGCCCGCATTAGTCCTAGTAATAAACTGCAAATTGTTCAAGCATTGCAGACATCGGGTAAAGTTGTTTCTATGACCGGTGATGGTATTAACGACGCACCTGCATTAAAAGCTGCTCAAGTCGGTGTAGCAATGGGTAAAGAAGGTACAGATGTCGCCCGTGAAGTTGCTGATATTGTCTTAGAAGATGACAGATTAGAAACAATGATGATTGCGGTTAGTAGAGGCAGAACAATTTACAACAACATTAGAAAATCTGTACATTTTCTCTTAGCTACAAATCTCAGCGAAATTATGGTGATGACAACCGCTACCGCAGTCGGTATTGGTGAACCTTTAAACGCAATTCAACTTTTATGGTTGAACTTAGTAACTGATATTTTCCCTGGACTTTCTTTAGCTATGGAAGCACCAGAACCAGACGTATTAAATCAACCTCCGCGTAACCCAAATGAACCAATTATTAAAAATACTGATTTTGGGAGAATTGTGTTTGAATCTGCTGTCATTTCTATTAGTACCTTAGCTGCTTATGGTTACGGTATTTTTAAATATGGAATTAGTCCTAAAGCTAGTACCTTGGCTTTTATGACTTTGACTTCTGGGCAGTTATTACATACTATTAGCAGTCGTTCTGAAAAACACAGTATTTTTAGTCAGGAAAAATTACCGCCTAATCCTTATTTAACGACTGCTGTTGTTGGTTCTTTTGGTATTCAAATTTTGGCTTTAGCTGTGCCACAGTTACGGAGTTTATTGAAAATTGCCCCGTTGAATATGGTTGATACTGTTGTAATTTCTGGTAGTGCTTTGTTGCCATTGTTGGTAAATGAAGGGACTAAAAAAATCAGTTGATAAGATATTTTGATAACGAACCACAGAGGCACAGAGAACGCAGAAAAAAAGAGAGGATTTTTTTATGAAAAAGGATTTTATGTTTACGTCGGAATCTGTGACGGAAGGGCATCCTGATAAACTTTGTGATCAAATTAGTGATGCTATTGTAGATAGGTTTTTACAACAAGATCCCTATGGGAGAATTATTACAGAATGTGCTGTGTCAACAGGTATTGTTTTTATTGCTGCGAGATTTGAACCTAGTGCAAATGTGGATTTTACTAATATTGCTAGGCAGGTAATTGAACAAGTTGGTTATCAACAAACAGAATTCAATGGTAAAAATTGCAGTATTTTAACTAGCTTAACAGAATTGCCTCCTGAAGAATATCATTTATTTGATGAAAAGATTTTATCTGATGCGGAAATAGAGAAAATTACTGTCAAGAATCAAGCTACAGTTTTTGGTTTTGCTTGCAATCAAACTTATAATTTTATGCCTTTACCGATTTGGTTAGCACATAAATTAGCTCGACAAATTAGTGAGGTGAGAAAGCAAAAAATCCTCTCTTATCTTACCCCAGATGGTAAAACCCAGGTAGGTGTTGAATATAAAAATCGTCAACCTTATAGGATTCACAGTATTACAGTTATCGCTAGTCAAAATCAATCGGCAAAACCAAATTTACAACAATTACAAGATGATATTAGAGAAACTGTGATTGCTCCTGTGTTTGCAAATGAAGCAATTAAACCTGATGCTAAAACTAGAATCTTTATTAATCCTGATGGATCATTTATTATTGGTGGACCCACTGCCCATGCAGGTTTAACTGGTAGAAAAAACGCTATTGATACCTATGGTGAATATTCTAAACATAGCGGTTCGGCGTTAAGTGGTAAAGACCCCATTAGAATAGATAGAATTGGGGCTTATGTTGCTAGATATGCTGCTAAAAATGTTGTTGCTGCAAAGTTAGCTGATGAGTGCGAAGTACAATTAAGTTATTCTATCGGACTTTCTCGACCTGTGAGTGTGCAGGTGGAAACTTTTGGCACTGGGAATATTTCTGATGAGGAAATTACTGCTATTTTAGAGAAACATTTTGATTTTCGGTTAGCAGGAATTATTAAACAATTTAATTTAAGGTTTTTACCTTCATTAACTAAAGGTGGGTTTTATCGCAAGCTTGCTGCTTATGGTCATGTGGGTAGAACTGATATAGAATTACCTTGGGAAAAGTTGGATAAGGTGGATGTATTTTGAATTTGGGGTTAATAATTAGGGTTTGCTGAAAAAGTTATCTGTGAAGGCAAGGGAACAGGGAACTCTTAACAGGGAACAGTTTCAGCTATCTGTCATCCTATAATTTCCTGATTTATCAGACCCAAAATGCACACTTTTTCAGGTATACCCTTCAAAATCCTTGCATCTTTTTCTTGTTTATTAGCCTCAAACCTTCAATATATCTAGCTTTTGTCTTTATTCAG
>NZ_BJCE01000152.1:0-13416 GCF_005402885.1 Sphaerospermopsis reniformis | reverse complement strand
CGGAAAAAGTGTGCATTTTTTGGGATTTCAAGAGATGGCAAAGAAATTTTCAAATCTTCTCCTGACTCCTGACTCCTGACTCCTGACTCCTATGCCCTCACGGAAAGACTTTCTCAGCAACCCCTAAATATTCACAGTTTACACTCTAGATTGATACGATATAAATTATGCAAGGTCAGGATTGGTTTATCTCTGGAGATGGAAAACATCAAATTTGTAAATCCGCGAGAGACTGGGATTTATTACGTGATAATTATCGCCTTTATCGCTTTCTTACGGAAGTAGAAGATGTTCTCAATCAAGTTGAGGATGAATCAACTTTTCTTCCTCAACTGAGAATGTTAGTGAGGCGATTAATTATTAATTCCTATTGGGTACAAAGTCAAGTTTTAGAACCAGATCCGAAAACCGGAACATCAGTTTTATTATTATACGATGAATTGGGTTTTCCCTTAACAGTGCAAACAGTCACATTTGCACCAGGAACAACTTCTAATATTCATAATCATGGAACTTGGGGAATAGTCGCAATATTAAAAGGTCAGGAGAAAAACACATTTTGGCGACGTAATCCCACAGATGAATTTCCTGATAAAATTGAAAAAGTGGGAGAACTAAATTTACAACCTGGTGATTTAATTAGTTTTACACCTGAGACAATACATCAAGTTCAAGCTGTGGGTAATGAACCTACGGTTACATTTAATATTTATGGTGAAACCGATCCTAAAGAAAGATTTGAATTTTATGTAACTAATCACATTGCTAAAAAATTCTAATTTTTTTAAATTGTAGTGGCAAAAAGAGAAATAACACATTATTTTGATAAATATAGAATCCTAAATGAATGATTTATTTTTTCATCTGCGTTTATCTGTGTTCATCTGCGTTTAATGATTTCCCATCCAAAAATCAAACTTGAAACCTATAGGAGAAACAACAATGGCCAGAGTAATTTTCTATGAAAAACCAGGTTGTAAAAACAACACCAGACAGAAAGTATTACTCACAGCAGCAGGTCATCAAGTGATAGCATATAGCTTATTAACAGAACCTTGGACAAAAGAAAGATTAAAATCATTTTTTGGCGATCGCCCCGTAATTGAATGGTTCAACAAAGCTGCACCTAGCATCAAATCAGGAGAGGTAAACCCGGAAAAAATTGACGCAGAAACCGCTTTAATGATGATGTTGAGAGATCCCCTATTGATCCGTCGTCCTTTATTAGAGGTAGGAGAGCAAAGAGAAGTAGGTTTTGATGTCGAAAAAATTGACGCATGGATAGGTTTAAAACCCGTGGATGAGTCTTTTAAAGCAATGAGTGAAAATTTAATGCAGCAAGACTTACAAGGTTGCGCTCATGGAAATAATCACGAACACCAACATCATGGGGAAGGTAGTTGTAAAAATCACGGTTAGAGGTTGTTTGAAAACTTTTTCGTGTGGGATTTGACACCCGCAGATCCCCCTAAATCCCCCTTAAAAAGGGGGACTTTGAGGAATTGAGTTGTTTGGTTTCGCTTTCAATAAGTCATCCGTGATAGCATAGATGGCAATTATTTCATTTAACATACACCCCTCCTTTTTTTCTGACTGGAGGGGATTTTATTACTTTATTCACCCACTGCCTTCACAAAGTACAGCTTTAGCGATCGCTCTTCCCCGTAACTAGCAACTTGGGTTATTACCCTGTTTATCAGCATCTACCTACCATCAGGGTAACATCTATAAAATCAGTGATGAGTTTGATATTTTCTACTTTAAGCTGTTTGTCTTGCATCATATTCAACATTTCCCCAACTTTCAGGAAGAATTGTAACCCAGGAAATAGGAACAGAAACTACATCCAGAGTTTCACCACTTTCAAATACTTCTAAAATATATCCTGGTTCTGGTTGAGTTTTCGTAGGATTGAGATGATCCAAAACAACCCCCCTATTACCAGCTTTGACTAGGCTGTTAGGAACATCTTGTTTTAGTTCTACCCACTGAAATAGGGTGGCTGTTTTCATGGTTTAATTCTCCCGTGATCTATCAGGTTTTAAAGTTATAAATCTTAAAAATTCTGTTCCTTCATCTTGTTGCCAGATAGTGATCACCCTAAGCAAGTGGCCATTTGGACCTAGCCATTGACTTTTTATAGCAAACTGAGTTCCATAATCAGTGGGAGTCACTTCTGCGATTTCAGAACCTATTACAGCTTTTATTATATCGTTCTTTAGCAGTTCCCAGTTCTCCAGGTTATATCCAGCCAAAGCTAGATATCCTGACTTGTCACTTTTCGGTTGATACACAAGTAGGTATTTGGTAATTTTAGCATCTTGAATTACCAATCTGTCTTGTGGTGTATTAAATTGTTGGTTCATTATAGTTAGTTAAGATAGTTTTTTATAATAACCTTATTATACTTTTAAACATCAGTATTTGTCAATCCTTTTGACTGACAAAATTAAGAGGTAAAGATTATCAGTTAATCCTTACCCCTTAATATTATTAATTCCCCCCCAAAACCTAAGCCCCTACAGCCTCCTTAGCTGCATATAAAACTTCAGCAGAAATATCCTTAACTCCCCGTTCACGGGCAAACTTTTCCGTATTTCGCTTTACTTTCCCCCGCACAAAACCAGGAATTTTATTCAATTCTGCTAACCCATCTTTTGTCCAATGCAAATCAGATTCCGCAGAAATTCCTTTAGTAATTACCTCTTTTGTATCGTGTCCACCAAAGATTTCTAACAGATGATCTTCCATTCCCAAAGTGAAGGAATTGTAGATTAAATCGGTGATTTGATTTGTACCTTCATAACCCATAAATGGTTTGTAACCTATGGGGAAATTTTGCACATGAATAGGTGCTGCAATGACTCCGCAGGGAATATCTAAACGTTTACCTACATGGCGTTCCATTTGTGTTCCGAAAATGGCAGATGGTTCAACACGAGCGATCGCATCACCAATTTCTCCATGATCTTCGGTAATTAAAACCTCATCGCAATATTCGCTTACCTGTTCTCTAAACCAGTCAGCATCATATTTACAATAAGTACCCGCCCAAACTACATGAATTCCCATTTCTCTGGATAAGATTTTAGTAATAGCCGCAGCATGGGTACTATCACCAAAAACCACCGCTTTTTTACCTGTTAAATTCTGACAGTCAATAGAACGGGAAAACCAAGCAGCTTGGGAAACATATAAAGTTTGTTCGTTGATAAATTCCTCATAGTCAACATTTGCACCTTTTGTATTGAGCGAAGTCGAAATATGTTGATTAATTACTTGTTGAATTTTGCGGATACATCTAGCAGTTTCCACCACTCCCATCGGGGTAATATCTACAAAAGGTGTACCAAATTCTGCTTGTAAATAATTAGCAGTTAATAACCCCAATTCCCGATAAGGAACTAAATTAAACCATGCTTTTGGTAAATTCTTTAACTCATGAACAGAAGCACCTTCAGGAATCACAGCATTAACTTCAATTCCTAAGTCAGCCATTAATTTTTTCAGTTCTGTGCAATCATGATTATTATGAAAACCCAAGGTGGAAATACCAATAATATTTACTGAAGGATTTTCAGTTTTTGAAGTTGGTAATTCGTCTTTTTTCCGCGCTTTTTCAATGTAATATTTGACAATTTGATGTAAAGTTCTATCTGCTGCTTGCAGTTCATTCACACGATAATGATTGACATCTGCTAACAACACATCACCTTTTGCATCCATTTGCGCCCGATCTACAAAGTTTTGTAAATCTTCTTGTAAAATACTCGATGTGCAAGTAGGAGTTAAAACAATTAAATCTGGGTGTTCTTCTGCATCCTTGCGGGTGATATTTTCTACTACTTTTTCTTGAGAACCACGCGCTAAAACATGACGATCTACAATACTAGCTGTAACTGGTGTAAAATCACGTTCTCTGGATAACATCGAACGCATGACGTTAAAATAGTCATCTCCTAAAGGAGCGTGCATAATAGCGTGAACATTTTTAAAGGAACTAGCAACCCGTAAAGTACCAATGTGAGCAGGTCCAGCATACATCCAGTAAGCTAATTTCATTCAGTCTTCTCCCTTTATCACTCAAGTAACTATGAGTTTTTGATTATTATTTTGATGATTAACTTGGATTGTCGCAAAACTTTTGGCTATCAACAAATAAGCTTTTTTAAGTAAGTGAAGTTAACTTCTCGGTGTTAGCAAATCTTAGCATTGCTCAAAGGTAGTCATAGATAGGATTTCGGGGATTAAGTGCTAAAATTTTTCCATAGTTTAAGTAAAGAAGTCTTAATATTTTGATAAATATTTTGATAAATATTTTTATCAGTTTTTAGAGATATGTAAAGTGTTTTTTTTGTTATCATGTATTTATGGTGTAATTATCCAGTAAAAAAATAATGGTTAAACTACCCTTTCCTTCTACTTTTATTCTTCCTTTAACTAACGGTGATAAACTTAATCGTTATGAATTTGAGCGCCGTTATGATAGTACAAGTGATATAAAAAAAGCTGAACTAATCGAAGGAATTGTTTATATTATGCCTGCTGCTTTACGTTTACAAAGTCATGGAGAACCTCATGCTCACATATTGATATGGATGGGGAATTATAAGGTTTTTACTCCTAGTCTAAAATTAGCAGTTGAACCTACAGTGCGTTTAGACTTCGATAACGAACCTCAACCGGATGCAGTTTTGATTATTACACCAGAAGCAGGTGGACAAACTAGAATTAGTGAAGATGATTATATTGAAGGTGCGCCGGAATTAGTAGTAGAAATTGCTGCTAGTAGTGCAGCTATTGATTTACATGGTAAAAAACAAGCTTATCGTCGTAATGGTGTGAAAGAGTATATTGTTTGGCAAGTTTTAGAGCAAAAATTAACTTGGTTTTGTTTAGAACAAGGTGAATATTTAGAATTAGTTGCTGATGAAAATGGTATTTTAAAAAGTCGTGTGTTTCCAGGTTTATGGTTAGCAGTAAATGAGTTGTTAACAGGTAATATGTCTGAGGTTTTGCAGGTTTTACAAGCAGGTTTACAGTCTTTTGAACACGCGGATTTTGTTAGTAAGTTAGGTAATGGTTAGAGTTTTTAAAAACTTTTGTTTTGATATTTTTGCCTTTATGTAAAACTTTAATATGGTTAAAATTGCAGATTTATGAATATGGTCCAAGAAATCTTTCCCCATTAAAATGAATTAAATGATCTGGTTGATCTGCTACCCACACTTCTGTTTCCCAAGCAATTTCTCCTAAATATTTACTCATTGTCTTACGACTAGGAAAAGCAGTTATAAAAACTAACCCTTTATTACTATACTGGAAAAGTTGTTTTAACTCATTGTGTCTTTTGAGGTTAACAGGTCCATGACTGGTTACAGCTTCTATTAATATTAGCCAGTCTTGTTGTTGATAATAAACTACAATATCAGGCATTTTACCATGAGGATCTAAATCAAGTCCCATTTCTCTAAACTTTGCAGTTTCATTAATGATAAACTTATCCCCAGCATCACCTACATAAAGAACCAAACCTCCTGGTGTAAATCTAGGACAAAACTTTTCTAAAATGTCTTTGATTAAATTATTTTGTCCCCCTGATGATAGATAAATTGCTTGTCCATCTGGTAGAGTAACGGGAATTTGTGGTATATTTCTATTTATATTCTGCAATAAGTTTTTAACAGCAATAGCATAATTACGACGGGATTCCTCCCACAGTTCAGAATTATAGGATTTGATTAATGATAGTGCTGTTGGTTGTAATTGATAACACCATTTAGGACTATTAATTGGTCGGTTTGGTTGATCTGGATTTTCCACCACCAAACCCATTTGTACAAACTGGTGCATTGTTTGTCGTCTTACTGTTTCTCGTGTATTTGGTGCGTATTGTTTCCCATAAAAATCACGAAACCAATCCATCATTTCTGTAATTCTGCGTTTAGGTGCTGTTGCTTGATTCCAAGAAGTTTCTGGTCGAATATCTGCTAATGCGAGTAAACATAATGCGGATCTTTCGTTTTGTTGTTCTTTGGGTGCAGCAATTTCTTTCAGAATATTCATTGCTTCTTGAATACGTTTACTAGCTGCAATTGCGTTGATTGTTTCACTCATAATTGATAGATTTTTATTGACAATATCATCTAATTTATCTTGATCAAATCCAGATTCATTAATTTGTTTTCCCAGTTGAATTAAATCATCTTTACATGGATATTTAACTTTGCGTAAGTCTGTAGCATTAACTTGTGTGTTACCGCTAAAAAGTCGAAAGTATTGATCAAATAAAGTTGAATTGAGAAATGCTGTTAAACCCTTTGCTAAGTTGATATTTATTCCCTTTCCTTGTGCATGATAGTAGTTAATATGATTCTCTATACCCAATACTGGGTAATCTATAGGGTAGGATACAGCAGCAACAACACGACGTTTTTCTTCTTTAGCAGAAAACCTTTTAGTTAAAACATAACAACCTTGGGGAATCAACCATTTTTGTGTTTCTTGAGTGTGAACAATAGCAATTGATTTTTTTGGATTTTGGGGAGGAAATAGAACTTTTCCTGGTTTAATAGATTCTGGATAAATTAGGGGAACTGTTTGATCATTTAAAAAATTTCTCAAAGCTGATTTGAGACGAAAATCTACAACTGGACCCGTGGATATTTCTAGACCTAATTCTTCTAAGGTAGATGGAAATTTATCCATTTGCACTTTTAAAGTATCTTCTAAATAGTTAGTAATAATATGGATAAAATTCTCAGGATTATCTTTTTCTATAATTTGATGATATGGAACAAGTCTAATTTCGGAAACTTGATCTAGTTCTATTTCTGAATTAATACTGATTTGAATATAATTATCTTGATATTCTGTTTTGATAGCATGAAAAATAATATTTTCTTGAATAATATTATCTTCTGCAAAGACTAAATCACGACTATCAAAAACATGAATTTTTTGCAGTGACATTTTCTGTAAAAACGCTTGACGAAATGGGCGGAAATAAGCACCATTACAAAAACTTCTGGGAGTAATTGCCACTATTTCACCATGTTCTGCAAGCTGTAACATTGTCAGCCAAACAAATGCACTATATAAATTTACTGTTTCAATTCCTAGTTTTGATAATTGTTTTCTTTCAATCGATTGACTGTTGATTTTTTTGTATGGTGGATTGATAATTGCATGGGTAAAATTTTGAGAAGCATTATTAAAAAGCGGTAAATTATTTGCTGTTAGACTATTAATAAAGCTTTCCTGTTTTACACTATAATCGGCTTTAATTCCTTTGTTTTCTAAAGCTCGACAACATTCTATCAGACATTTTTCTAAGGATGATATAAATGTTGATTCTATTTCATAAGCTGTGAGAAAACAACTTTCAACCTGATGGGAATTTAGCAACAGTTGTTCTACAAACGCAGCAGTTAAAGTCCCCACACCAGCACCAGGATCAAGTAAACTAATATGACCCGATAAATTATTAAATTGTCCTGCCATAAATTTCGCAACTGTAGCAGGAGTGAGAAATTGACCTAATTCACTTCTTTGAATTAAGTTCAATTTTGCAGATAAATTTACCCCGGTTATATCTGTTAAATCTGTGATATGACTGATCATTCCTCATACATAGATAAATGATTAGATAAATAATTAGATAAATAATTTAAGTTATCAGACCCCAACTTGATTAAACAAGTCAAGGGTCTGAAAAAATTACTTAATTACTTGCGGAAAATTTCCACTTTTTCTAACACGACATCTTGATTAGGGCGATCGCGTTTTGTAGGTACATTAGCGATTCTATTGACGATAT
Organism: Sphaerospermopsis reniformis; assembly: GCF_005402885.1. Lineage (NCBI taxonomy): Bacteria > Bacillati > Cyanobacteriota > Cyanophyceae > Nostocales > Aphanizomenonaceae > Sphaerospermopsis > Sphaerospermopsis reniformis. The sequence continues at coordinate 5,597 of NZ_BJCE01000152.1, read as the reverse complement.
CCATACCTTCAACTACTTGACCAAAAACACTGTGTCTTTTGTCAAGATGAGGTGTTGGTCCTTCTGTAATAAACCATTGAGAACCATTAGTTCCAGGTCCTGCATTAGCCATTGACAAAATACCTGGTTCATCATGCTTCAATTCAGGATGAAACTCATCCTCAAATCTATATCCTGGTCCACCAGTACCCCAACGATGAGACATATCAGGATAACGACTTAAAGGATCACCGCATTGAATCATAAAATCGGGAATGACACGGTGAAAGCGAACGCCATCATAAGCGGGAGTACCAAGCATAGATGCACCGGTTTTAGGATCTTTCCAGTCAATGTTTCCGGTAGCTAAACCGACAAAATTTTTAACAGTATTGGGGGTTCTATCTTCCTCCAATTTAACCACAATTTCACCCAAGGAAGTCGTTAAGCGGGCGTGAAGTTGTCCATCACCGGGAATATTAATATCTGGAAAGTTCATTAGTTTTTAGCTATCCTGTTTTCAAAACTGCGCGTGTTTGATATATCGTAGGCTAATTAACACTCACATTGCAAGTTTACATATCAAAAAATTTCTCTAGGGATTTGTCTATTAGACATCGACCGAATTTAAATATGTGTAGCCTGAAACCCTTGTAGGGACAATTCATGAATTGTCCTTACATTCATTTTCATCAAATGTCTATTGAGGCAGAACCTCATATATTTCATTACTTGTCAGAGACAGGTAACGAGAAATAAGGAATTTATTCACCTAAATTAATCGCTGGATTTCTCTTAAAAAATCCCCTTGGCATCAGTTTAAAACTTACTTGATGTCGTGGCATTACAGGCCAATCTTCTGGACGAGGAACATGAGTCATACCCATTGTGTACCACACAACAATATCTTCATTTTCCAAAGATTCATTATCAGCAATATATTTCGCTAAACCTTCTCCGAGTGATGTTTGATTTGGATAATCACCACCTGCATACATTTCATCGGTTTTATATTTTGTTACCCAAAAATGATGAGTTGCAAAACTAGCTTTTTTTCGTATTTTTGCACCTTCTACTGCATACAAAATTGTATTTGCTCCTGGCATTAATATATATGCAGGTGCAACCCCTAAATGATTCTTTTTATCTGCACTGGTAATCATCCATTCTCGACTATGTTTAATATCTGCATCACGCACTGCTTCTGTTTCGGTTTTTAATAATGTATCTTCAACTGTAATGGCATTTCCTAAAGGATTTTGTTCACTGATAGGTAAATTATTAACGTTCATTTCCATCACATTATTATTTTGTCCATCAACATCTAAATCTAAGCGATAATTGAAAAAGTGCTGATGATTGACACCAAAGATATTTTTAGCTAATAATCTTCCCAAAGAATTGCTAGATTGTTTTTCGTCAGATGTGCCTTGAGATAACACAATTCCCGATAATTCATTTTTTATTTCTAAACTTCCATCTTGGTGAAATATCCAATTCAAAGTATAATCATAATTATCAACTGTTGTAATCATTTTCATGACTAATTCACGATTACGACGGACATAATTTTTTTGACTGTTAAAATCAAAATGTTTCCAAAGTACGCCGTTATCTCTTTCATAAATACCTATGACTCCCGGCATAGTATAAGGTTCACCTTCACCATTAGCAAAAGTGGCATTTAATAAAACTCCATTTTCAGGAATTTCTTGACCTAATTTTAGTTGATTTGCTAATAAACCAATATTGTATTCTCCCACATCAAAGGCGTTACGAAATGACCAGTTAGGATTTGGATCACCGTAAGGAACTACCATTTCTGAAAGACTTCCACGATATAAAACAGGTCTGATTTTTTCGCCATCGTTATATTTAACAAGATACAAAACCAAGCCTTCACGGGGGTGCATTAAATAACGAAATTGCCAACCTTGCCAAGTAATTTCATTACCTTGAATTTTGAATGTTGTACCTTCTGGTTGAATGATTTTTAAAGGTTTAGGTGGTGGTGTTAATTTATTGAAAGCTTTAATATCATAGTCCCAGTTTTCTTGGGAAATAGGAACTACACCATGATCTACAAAACTAGAAACTTCTTCTTTATTTAAATCAACAGTGACTAAAACACCTTCGATGGGGCGTGAGAAATAATTCCAATGTTTACCTTGATAATAGGATAATGCACGGCAAATTCTATGACCATTTTTTGCTTCTGCTGAAGTTAATATTCCTGCTCCCCAACAACTTATTTGTATTTGGTTAAAATCTTTAATTCCTCGTTTTTTCATTGCTTGTTGCCAGCGCGGATCAGATTTCACAACTTCTCTGGCTATTTCATAATCTGCGGGTAAAATAGCAGGTTGAACATGAGGTATTTCTTGCCAGTTAGTTAGGGTTTTGGTTATTAAATCAACTGTCGCTGTAAAAGTTTTATTGTGTTCCCGTTCATAAACTTGCAAAAAAACACGGCGGGTAAATTTTTGCCCAGGTTGAAAATTCAAGACTTGGCTTTTATCTGGTTCTTGTAATGTAATCATGGGAAAAAATGTTGTGTTGCTTAATGGTTTTTCCCGTTTTAATACTTCTACTGCGGTGGTAATTTCTGTCTCTGTTAAGGGGTTGAGGGGATGGGTAATAAATGATTTTTGATTTAATTCTTGAGCAAATGTAATATGAGGAAATATCAGGGTTAGAGAAATGATCATCAATAAGTTAATAGCCAGTTTTAACAGGTTTTTTGGGCGGGCAGGATGCCCACCCCACAAATATGTATTTTTTGTTGCTGGAATGTGGAAAAAATAATTGAGTTTTTGCATCATACTGTTTGAGAAGTCAGTAGAGTTAATGAATATCTATTGATTTCAAAACTATTACTCATAAACAGTATAATTAGCAGAAAATGAATATAAAGAATAAAAATATCCCCAACTTCTTTAAGAAGTCAGGGGTATGGATTATACAATATCTTGTTGGTAATTTAAAAGCCTTGTAGCACAAGAATTTTATTGCTGATAGCTGATAGCTGATAGCTTTTTACTATGCAGAAACTAATCTCCGCAAAGATTCGGCACGACGTTTAGCTGTGGCGTTATTAGGTGCAATTTTGAGTGCGGTTTCATACATTTCCAACGCCTGAGCAGTTAATTTTTTCTTTTCGTAAGCATGGCCAAGATTATTCAACGCTACTACATAATCTGGTTGCAATTTTAATGCTTCTTTGTACTGCCGAATCGCTAAATCATATTGTTCTTGGGCAAAGTAAACATATCCCAAACCATTGTAAACTGGGGCAATGTTTTCTTCTCCCTCTTCTTCGGCGGCTTTGATAGCTTTTTGAAATAGGGGTATTGCCTGGGTAAAAACTTTTTTTTCAGAATAAATACTAGCTAATTCGTAATATTCTTGTGCAGTACCTTTTTCTTTTGTCAATTTGGTTTTCAACTGGGAAAGAGAATTTTCAAGTTTACGAGTTTTGAAAATCTGACGAAAAACACTCACTCCCGCAAATAGGAGCAAACCGACGAAAACTGAAAGATAAATGATTACTAGATTGTTATCCATTGGTTGCAAATACAAATATTAAACTTGCTTTCTCTATCTATTATCAACTTTCTGGGAAAATGAGAAAATAAATAAATTAAGAATTAACAATAAAAATTTCTCCCTTATCAATTATCAATTATCAATTATTCTAGTCCCCAATAGTTTGTTCGTTCTTTGAGCCAACCTGTGGTTGTGTAACGAGCGATCGCTTCATTTATTCCTCGCCTTAATTCATCGTACTGCAATCCTTTGGGCATGACTACAGATAATGGTTCTGTTGATAATTTGGTTGGCAATATTTGATATTGGGGATATTCTTGTACCCAACCACTTAAAACGCTGACATCAGCCGCAAAAGCATCCACTTTACCGCTTTCTATTTGCTCTCTTCCCTGGGCGTAGGAATTAACACCGACTAATTCAGCATTAGGTATAAAGTATTTTATGTATGAGATAGTGCTGGAGTGATTGAGTACAGCAATTTTACGTTTTGCTAAATCCTGAAGTTTTTTGATAGCGGTATTTTTTGTAACTATTGCTGTACCATCGTAATAGTAAGGAACACTGAAGCTAACTATGCGGGAGCGTGATTCAGTGGCGGTAACTCTGGCGATCGCCATATCAACTTGATGATCAAAAACAGCAGGTAAGCGATCGCTATTAACTACAGATTGCAATTTCACCGCATCCGGTTTACCTAACAAATCACTAGCCAAACGCTTGGCTAAATCAATCTCTAACCCTTGTAAATTGCCGTTTTCATCCCTAAATCCCAAAGGACGGATGTTATCCTTAACCGCCACAGTTAAATAGCCTCGTTGCTGAATTTCTGCCATAGTCGCCGCAGAAGCAACCAAATCTATCTCCCCATAGAACAGGCAACAAATGATCATAAAGGTAGCGGATAATACCAGATGTAACTGATTCATAATTGACCTTCGCTTCTTTACGAGACGCTGCTATTAACTTTTCAAAACGTTTAACAACTTTTCACAAAACGTTTAATTTTGTTTAATTCTGTTTAATTTTGAATTTTCAGCAGAATTTATCTGTTACATCCGTTATTCATCCGTTGCCACCTTTATCCTTTGGCAGAGTTTGCCAGTTCAGCCACTTTAGCGAAGCTTGCAGGATCAAGAACTGCCAACTGTGCCAACATTTTACGGTTTAGGTCAACATTAGCTTTTTTCAGATTACCAATTAACTGGCTATAGCTCAAACCATGTTGTCTAGAAGCCGCATTAATACGGGTGATCCACAGACGACGAAAATCGCGCTTTTTCTTTTTGCGATCGCGGTACGCACTGCGAAGCGCCTTCATCACCTGTTGGTTAGCGGTTCTAAACAGAGTAGAGTGAGAACCACGAAAACCCTTAGCTAATTTGAGAATTTTATTGCGGCGTTTACGAGCTACATTACCGCGTTTTACACGAGTCATTTTTTACAGTACCTGAAGGATTTACAAATAAGGAAGCATTAAACGCACGTTTTCTTCGTCGCGTTCATGAACAACTGCCATTTTAGACAAATTGTTCTTTTTGCTAGAGGACTTATGCTCTAACAAGTGATTTTTGAAAGGTTTACGACGCACGATTTTACCGCTACCAGTGGCGCGGAATCTTTTCGCTGCTGCCTTGCGAGTCTTGAGTTTAGGCATGGGATGGCTTTGAATCAACACAATCTACAATTATATACCAATAAAACTCAAATTAACCAACATTTGTCAATAATTACAGCAGTTATCAGAGGGAACAGGGAATTGGGAATTGGGAAAACTCCTACCCAGTCACCAGTCACCAGTCACCAGTCACCAGTCACCAGTCACCAGTCCCCAGTCACCAGTCACCAGTCCCCAATCCCCAGTCCCCAATCACCAGTCCCCAGTCTCCTTTTCCCAGTCCCCATTCTCCAGTCACCAGTCTACAGCCCACAGATCCCAGTCCACAGTCATCAGTTACCAGATCACAGTACCCAGTCACCAATACCCATTATCATGTAACCAGAATACTGTAACTAGTCACTTGTATCCTCTATCCACAAATCTTTTACCTATTATCTTAATGTTATCATTT
>NZ_BJCE01000151.1:0-13507 GCF_005402885.1 Sphaerospermopsis reniformis | reverse complement strand
AAAAATGCGGATATTATCACACATAGGTACTGGAAATGAGTCTAAAAGATACTCAATATCATCACTAATTTCTTTCAGTATCATTCCCATTTGATGAAATAAATCGTTCATTAACATAAAAACTCCGCCTCATAACTAGCAACTTGGGTTACTATTGGTATGACCCTTGACATCCCGATGACTGGGCGCGATCGCCTCTGCCAGTTGCGTAAGTCCTAATAAATAAAGATGATGAACGAAAATACAAATAAAAAAATCTACCTGGCGAGTCCAAATGATACTGATATCGTTTCTCTAAACTTCTGGCTTAATGACTTGCTTGAGAAAAACAACCCTCAGACTAACTTTGTCAAGGATCCTGACATAGCCGATGTTATTATTCTTTTTGAAAATTTCTCATTTAAACATCTTGATTATATTAAAAGGCTTAAAAAAGATGATTTCATAAAGCGATATGCGGGTAAAATATATACCATAAACTATGATGATACAACTTTCGGTTTTTTGCCTGGATGCTATACAAGTTTGACTCGAAATAATTTTATGAAAAATTTTCATATAGCATCTTGCTATCCTAAAGAATATAATCAGGAGTTAGTGGAGTTTAGAAAGGAATATCAATTTGAATTTAGCCCTAATCTTCTTTTTTCATTTAGGGGATCTGCAAAATCCCATCCTATACGTGAAAGAATTTTCAGAAAAATTCCTCCAAATAAAGACTGGATTCTAACCAGAATAAATACAGCCTTTTATGCTCACACAGAGTTGGAAAAAAATGTTTTCTTACAAGAAATCTTAAATAGCCATTTTGTTCTTTGTCCTCGAGGATCATCCCCGTCAACCTATCGTATGTATGAAGCCATGTCCCTTGGTAGATGTCCAGTGATTATATCCGATGACTGGATACCACAAGTCGGAATTGATTGGTCATCATGCTCAATTCGTATTCCTGAATCAGAAATTCAGCGTATACCTGAAATTCTCAAATCGCAACTTCCCAATGCAAAACAGTTAGGAATAAAAAGTTTACTTACTTGGAATAGCTTTTTCTCTGAGCAAAAAAAGTTTTCGATATTCCTTCAACAAATCCTAACTCTAGCAGATGTTCAACCTATCAAAGACTTCGAGTCGTTACAGCAAGTTTGGCATTCGACTTCTTTCAGAAGAAACAATAAACTAAATTTAAATCAGCGGATCGCCCAAAAAATCCTTTCATTAACAAACAAAATAACTGAACCCTTGACAAAGTTGTAGAGGAGACTGAAATATCCCAACTTGATCTGATCAAAGTAGATGTTGAGGGAGCCGAATTCATGGTGTTTCAAGGTTCTCAATCAGTCCTTTTGAAGTACAAGCCCTTCCTCTGGTTTGAAATAAATCCCGATGCACAACGTATCGCTGGTGTGACACCAATAGATCTCTTGAATATTCTGAGAAATTTCGGCTACTGTAAATTTTATCAAGTCTCTAGTCTAGTTCGTGGCGAGTGTGTAGAGCCACAAGAATTTCCCAAACTTACAGATGTACTTGCGGTTCACGACGAACGCATTTCTACATTTGATGCATTGAAAAACTCTTTTTGGAAAAATTTAACTTCTTGACTCTTTAATTTAGACTACCACTTTGCCAAGTAATTTTGATATGTCACAATCTGAACCTAAACTTGAACATTTTGCCGTCAAAAGTCAAATAGTGAGCGAATTAGCTTTCCTATTTACTATTTATATTCTGGTAACCGCACTATTATTTTTACACTTCCGCACCTGGGACTCTACCATCACTCGCCAGGTGTGGGGTGTCTTTGTTTATCCTAGTGTACTATTTGGCGGCGTTGCTTTAGCTTGGCGATATATTTCCCATGTCATTTGGATATTACCAATAGGTTCCCTGGTGTTTATGGGATTACCATTTGCAGTAGCCTTACTAGGGAGATGGAGTTTAATTCCTCTAGGTATATTCGGTATTAGCGCCACTATCTTTGTTTACATATTATATTTATCCCCACAAGACCGACCGGTGATGAAAACCCTGCAACTGTCAGGGGCGGGAATGATTCTCGCGGTGATTTATTTCTTGGTGGTCAATGGTGATAATTATGCCAATATATTCGCAGACATCACTGCTTATACTAATACCACTCACCGAGACACCCTGTTTCATTCTGCCATTGTGCAAATGCTGGCTAAATTTAATACACCATCAACGGGATTAGATGGTGTACAACCTTTAAGCTATCATGTTGGTGTACATCGTTGGGTGGCGGCAAATCTTACTATCTTAGGCGGAAAAGCACCTCTACTATTAGGTATTTGCCAACAAGTAGCTTTTCTCCCGGCGGTTTTCTTTGCTACAGTTTTAGCCTTCATCTGTTTGCTAACGACTCCACTTTCCACACTGGTGGCTTGTGGGTTTACTTTTTTAGGTTTATGGTTGTTCGGAACTCGCCTCTGGGATTCTTATTTAGCAAGTGAATCCTATGCTTTTTCCCTACCTATATTTATAGTCATGATACCAGTAGGGCAAAGATGGTTGTACAAAGCTAGGGAAAGTAATCGCTGGTTGACAGTTGAGCCTTTACCCTTAACACTGTCTGTGGTAGCAGTCCTAGCTTGTGGCGCAGCTAAGATTTCTTCCGGGGTGATACTGGCTTTGTTTCTCATCCTCTGTGGGTTTATCCCGAAAATGTGGCCTCTAAATCAACAGAAGTGGCGATATCTAGGACTGTTACTAGCTTTAGGTATCGCTTTTTTTGTGGGATGTTTAGCCTTAGCCTTTAACTTTAGTGCTGGAAATCTGACTAACATCTTTTATCCTTTTCACTTTGCACGCACTTACACAAGTCAATTTATTTGGCAAAATATCGTATTTTTAGGGTTAATCATCCCATTCTACTGGTTGCAGAGGAATCAAGAAAAATTCCTGGGGCGATCGCAAGTGATCATCCTCACAGTGCTATTTTTAGCATCTCAACTACCAGGGGTTTTACTGGAAATCGGCGGGGGTTCAGCAAGTTATTTTGTGGACCCAGCGCTGTTAGTCACATTATTATTTACCTTGGCTGCTGTAGCTGACTATTGGTCAGTCAACCGCCAAACTGGTTTTCTGTTCATTGTAGATCCCCTAGACTATGAAACTAAACCTTTGTCACCTGTTATTAGTTGGGGACTGATAGGGTTAGTTTTAATTTTCTCATTGTGGAGTTCAACACCGGAAATTTCTAGCTACAAGGATAGGGGGTTAGGGTTTGCGAGTCAGTTGGTAATTATTCTAGATTCTTTTTCTCCTCAGTCAGATTCATTGACTGATTTGAGAGGATTAAGTAAACGCCAGCGTCAGTTAGGGTTGTTACTCTTCCCTCCCAGTGTGAACTGGGAAATATTCAACACCAAAACCGAGTTGGGTTACATCCAAGCGGGACTTGCTAAATTAACTGAATCGAAGAAATTAGAACCAGGTGATAACTTAGCCATTCATATTTCACAGGACTTTTCAGGCTTTTGGCAACCCAGAGGCGCAAGAAATTGTTGGGACAAATCTTTTGTAGTTCCTGCAATGACCGGATTACCCCTAATAAATGGAGTCAGAGGTGAGAATAGTGACTGTGATTTAACTAAAAATTATGGTATGGCAGACTATAGTAAAGAGTCTTGGAATCGTCCACTTTCTCAGGAAGATATCTGTACTAAGTCCACTAAATTAGGCTTTAATCAAGTGTTGAATATTACCCAGGAACAAATTCAACTATACTCTTGTAATGGGTTCGACCAGAAGTAAATTCCCTGGGGAATAGCTCAAGTCTAGAATTGCATTTACTCCAACCATCATCAAATGTCTCATATATCCGTCGTCATCCCTCAGAATATCGTTACTTGAGCTTTTCTTGACTTTCCAAACATCCTATAAGACCGAATTGATTTCATAATTTCAAAAACTACACTTATATGATTGATAAAGACACAAGAAAAGCGATAATGACACTTTCGATAGTTACCCCGATATATAATGATAGCTATCTTGCTTATGATTTTGTTAAATCAGTCCTCACTTTGAATTTACCTCCAGAAGTTGTTTTAATAGAGATTATTTTTGTTGTAGATGGAAGTGGCATTAAAGATGAGAAAGAAATAAAAAAAATAGGGGATCACAGTGTCAAAGTCAAAATGGTTGCATTAAGTCGTAACTTTGGTCAACATATAGCGGTTTCTGCTGGTTATGCGTTTGCCAAAGGTGATTTAATTTGTATGATTAATGTAGATCAGCAAGATCCCGTAGATAATATACTTGTACTTTTGCCTCATATTTTAACAGGTGATTGTGATGTAGTATATGGGTTGAGGAAAAAACGTAATGATAGACATTTCAAGGAATACACATCCTATATTTTCAACATTTTATTAAACAAACTAACAGGACAAAATATACCTTTAAACATAGCTACCATCAGGATAATGTCTAGAAGATTCATTGATGCTTATAATCAACTAAGTGAAAATTCGCGTTATCTACCGGGTTTAGAAAATTGGCTCGGTTTTACCAAAACATATGTAGTAACTGAACATCAATCAAGAAGAGATAGTAAATCATCATATAATTTAAGTAAACGCTTGTTGATGGCTGTGGAGGCGATCATTTCTTTCTCGGACTTACCCTTACGCTTAATAGCTATTTTAGGATTTATTTTGGCAATAACAGGATTTATTCTTTTGTTATTTCTGGTTCTAAGACAATTTTTTTTAGTGAGTTATCAACCAGGTTACACTTCGACTATTGGCATCATCATTTTTATTGGTGGAGTTCAAATATTCCTGACGGGTCTTTCTGCCATATATGTCGGAAGAATTTTACGGGAAGTACAAAATAGACCCCTTTATATTGTTAAAGAAACTCATAATTTTTGAAGATATGTTTGAACCAGAAGTTTTCATACATGAGATTAAGACTCAAGGTTATTCTATTGTCAGAAGTGCTCTACCTGAGTTGTTTATTCGTAAGGCTAAATTTGAATTACTTCAAGCAATTAACAGTGAAGTTAAATACCATGGAACCAAAAAATATTTGGACTATGGGATGGTCTTACTTTGTAGCTTGTATGATAAGGTATTTTGTGATCTATTTGAAATAGATTTAGTAACGGAGCCATTCAATGCTATCTTAGGAGAGGGTTGCATCGTCTATGCTTATACTTCTTCGTCTATGCCACCAAATGCAGCTAACTACAGTGAAAGAATACATACCGATTGTCCAAGGATAATTCCTGGTTATATTACTAACTTAGGAGCTACAATACTACTTGATGATTTCACTGAGGAAAATGGAGCTACTTGGTTCTTACCGTATAGTCAGGAAAGATTTACACCACCTGAGTCTGAGGAGTTTTATCAAGAAAGTTTGAGACTAATTGAAAAGGCAGGCTCTATCTTCTTTTTCAACGCAACACTTTGGCATGCAGGAGGAAAAAATTTGACCAATGAGTGGAGACATGCATTAACAATTAATATGGTTCGTCCTTGGATGAAGCAAAGGATTGATATCCCCAGAGCAATGGAACATATGGACTTAAATAATATTTCGGATCGTGCTAAGCAAAAGCTTGGTTTTTATGCCCAAGTACCCAGCAATTATTCGGAGTATTATGTACCTCTAGAACATCGTAAATTTAAACAAAAGACAGAATGATGATGAATATTAGTAAAAAAGATAAAAATTATCAGGAAGCTATTGAGGCAAATATTGCAGTTCACTCTGCTATGGTCGAGAAGTATAATTTTGTGGAACCCCACTTCCGTCCTGAAAGTGTAGCAAGAGTTGAACACATTATTCAATCAATTGTAGCCCAACATAAGGTGAGAAAAGTTGTTGATCTTGGTTGTGGTACTGGTTTTATGATCAACATACTTAAGAAATATGTTGAAGAAATAATAGGAGTTGATATTACCCAACCAATGCTTGACAAAGTGGAAAAAACAGGAACTGCAAAAATTTCATTGATCAATGAAGATACTGGCAGTGTTCAACTGGAAAACAATTATTATGATATGGCTACCGCCTATAGTTTTCTAGATCATCTATACGATATGTCACCTACATTTTTGAATACATATAGATTTTTAAGACAAGGTGGCATATTTTATGCAGATCTAAGTCCTAATGCTTATTTCTGGGATCAAATCAAGCAACTGGATAGTACTAAAACTTATGATCCTATTATACTAAGGGAAATTAAAGCAATTAACCAAAAAAGTCAAGAAATTGAGCAGCAATTTGGCATAGAAAAAGGATTATTTGTCAAGGCAGAGTTCCAAAAACATATCAAGGGAGGACTAAGAGAAGAGGATATCAAACAACAACTATTAGATGTGGGGTTTCAAAAAGTTGATTTCCTGTATCATTGGTACTTAGGACAGGCACAACTTATTAATGACAACTCCATTGATAAAAACCAGCGATTAGAATATGCTAGTATTATGAGCGACTACCTTATCAAGGGATTGCCGATCACCAGGCACGTATTTAAGTATGTTGGTTTTATTGCAATAAAGTAGTGAAAATAGGATTTTTGGGGTTTGGGGAGTTAGGTAAGCAAATAGAACTAATGGTTAATTTGTACTATCCTAGTTGCCCTAAAGTGTATTTCGATGATTACGCAGTTACATCTTCTTCACCAGAATGTTTATATTTTTCGGATTATAAGCGGCACTTAAAAGACTTTTATTGGCTCGTTTGTATTGGTTATAAACACATGGAAACAAGGGTTGCCTTAATCAAGGAGATTCGTGAATTGGGAAGGTTGTTAAGTTTGGTTCATCCCACATCCTACGTCTCTCCTTCTGCAAACTTGTCTGATGGTGTAATTGTGTATCCTATGTGTAACATTGATAAGGAGGTTTATCTTGGTAATGGTGTATTACTTAATAATTCAGTAACAATTTCTCATAACTGTGAAATTGGAGAGGGAGTATATATTAGTCCCGGAGTAATATTGTCTGGTAATGTTAAGGTAGGTGAGGGAACTTTTATTGGTAGCGGTACAGTTATTGCCAACAATGTCACTATTGGTAGCAATGTTCATGTAGGTATAGGCACTGTAATTAGCAAAGATATACCTGACAATGCCTGGGTAATAGGTAACCCACAAAAATTTCTAACAAAACCTTTTAAGCTAAATTAGTGATAAAAAGTGATGAAAGTTGTAATTCTTCAATCAAATTATATTCCTTGGAAGGGATACTTTGACTTAATTAATGATGCAGATATTTTTTGCTTTTTAGATGAAGTTAAGTATACTAAAAATGACTGGCGAAATAGAAACAAACTATACTCCAAAAATGGGTTATTTTGGCTGACTATACCTATTAGCAAGAAAGCTGTAAATCTTAAGATAAGCGAAGTAATTTTAGAAAATTATTTTTGGCAAAAAAAACACTATACATCCATAGTAAACACCTACTGTAAAGCTCCGCAGTTAGATAACTTATTACCGTTTTTAGAGGATATTTATTTGAAACAAGAATGGAAATCATTGTCACAATTAAATCAATATATTATCAAAAACCTATGTAACTTTATTGGCATAAAAACGAAAATTGTTACCTCTAAAGATTATCATTTAAAGTCAAATAAGATTGACAGAATAATTTCCCTAATTAAGCAAATGGGTGGAACTGAATATATTTCGGGTATGAATGCAAAAAATTACATTGATCAAAACGAAGAAATATTTAATCAAAATAATATTAAGTTAGTTTATAAAACTTATGGACCTTATAAAGGGTATACCCAAAATTTACCTAATTTTCAGGATGCCGTAAGTATTATAGATACTCTTATGTTCGTAAAACAAGAAAATATTTTTGATCATATTACATCTAGCTCCTCAATCAAACATCAATAAAAGTGCAATAAATAAATTAAAAGGTTTCATAATGCTTATTAATCACTTGTACATTCTCCTAACCATCCTGTTCACAGTCTACGGACAAATTGTGATTAAATGGCAAGTGCAACTGGCGGGATCACTTCCCCCAGACAACATAGCCAAACTACAATACATCATCAAACTACTACTCAACCCCTGGGTAATTAGTAGCTTTACCTGTGCATTCCTAGCAGCAATTAGCTGGATGGCCGCCATGACTAAATTTGACCTCAGCTATGCTTACCCATTCATGAGTTTAGCCTTTGTCCTAGTCCTGTTCCTCAGCGCCATCTTCTTTAAAGAACCCGTAACTATTCCCAAATCCCTGGGGTTGGGATTAATTATCTTAGGTATTATCATTGGTAGCAAAGGGTAAAAATCCACCTCTCAAAAGAATAATAAAAAATTAATATGCCCCAAATTACCCAAGGAATTCGCTCAATCCTTTCAATCCCTTTCTTTTATAGCTTATTTCAAAAAATACTAGGTCAGAATAGAGCCTATAATATTCTGATTAAAAATTATATTAGGACTAATAGTGGCGATCGCATACTAGATATTGGTTGTGGACCTGCTGATCTATTATCCTACTTACCCCAAGTAGAGTATATAGGATTTGATGCCAGTCCAAAGTATATTAGTGATGCCAAAAAGCGTTATGGCAATCAGGGAACCTTTATCTGTCAACTGGTCACATCTGATAACCTCACATATAGGGAATATTTTGATATTGTTGTAGTGTTTGGAGTATTACATCATCTTGACGATATAGAAGCAGAAAAACTGTTTAAATTAGCTCACACTGCCTTGAAACCCGGAGGCCGATTAGTAGCCGTTGAGCCTTGCTACACAGAGAATCAATCACCCATTGCCAGATGGATTATATCTAAAGACCGGGGACAAAATGTAAGGGATGAAAAAGGTTACTTAAATCTAGGGTATAATTTATTCCCCCCCACATACATCCTGTAACATCCGTCATGACTTATTACGGATACCCTATACTCATATCATTATAGAATCTATAAAACCTGATTAAACGGAAAAATCACATATTTTTTTTAATAAACAATAATTTTCGATGAAAATCTGCCCCCAATGTCACCATCATTTTAACCAACCTAACTGGGATTGTCCCGCCTGTGGTTACACACCCCCAATATTAGATGGACACCAGAGCTTTGCACCGCAACTCCCAGCGGCCAGCGAAGGATTTGAGGCCTCAGCCTTCCCCATACTAGCAAAACTAGAAGCCAAAAACTTCTGGTTTCGCGCCCGCAACCGCTTAATCATTTACGCCATTAAACATTACTTCCCCCACGCTCAAACCTTCCTAGAAATTGGCTGCGGAACTGGCTTTGTCCTTCAGGGAGTTGAAAAACACCTCCCCCACCTCATCACCTGCGGTAGTGAAATATTTACTACCGGCTTACAATTTGCCACAGACCGCCTGTGTAAAACTACACTATTTCAAATGGATGCCCGTAATATCCCCTTTGCGGAAGAATTTGATATTATTGGAGCTTTCGACGTTCTGGAACACATAGAACAAGATGAGGATGTACTTAGACAAATGTATCAAGCTATTCCAATCGGGGGGGGTATAATACTGACTGTTCCCCAACATCCCTGGTTATGGAGTCAAGCTGATACCTACGCTCACCACGTCCGGCGCTATATCAAACAAGATTTAATCACCAAATTACAGCAAACAGGATTTAAAGTAGTAAAAGTTACCTCTTTTGTTTCTCTGCTCTTACCCTTAATGCTACTTTCTCGACTCAATCAGCGCTCATCAAAGAATTATGACCCCACCAGTGAGTTAAAAATTAGTGGCACCTTAAATTACCTCTTAGAGAAAATTTTAGATGTAGAACGCTGGTTGATTAAACTAGGTTTTTCCTTTCCCTGGGGCGGCTCTTTGTTAGTAATTGCCTACAAACAATAACCCATGAATAAAATACCTTTTAACAAACCTTACATGACCGGTAAAGAGCTATGGTATATCAGCCAAGCTCACCACGCCGGACAACTCGCCGGGGATGGTAATTATACCAAAAAATGCCATCAATGGCTAGAAACCCATACCCACTCCCACAAAGCCCTCCTGACTCACTCCTGCACCGCCGCCCTAGAAATGTCAGCTATTTTAGCTGATTTGGAACCAGGAGACGAGGTAATTATGCCCAGTTATACCTTCGTTTCCACCGCCAACGCCTTTGTTCTCAGGGGAGCTATTCCCGTATTTGTAGATATCCGCCCCGACACCCTCAATTTAGATGAAAACCTAGTAGAAACAGCTATTACACACCGCACCCGCGCCATTGTCCCCGTCCATTATGCCGGGGTTGGTTGTGAAATGGATACCTTGCAACACATTGCCACCAAACATCAACTATTGTTAATTGAAGATGCAGCCCAGGGACTGATGTCATCCTATAAAGGAAAACCCCTTGGTAGTTTTGGTGACTTAGCTTGCTTTAGTTTCCATGAAACCAAAAATATTATCGCCGGTGAAGGCGGTGCTTTAATTATCAATAATCCCCAATTCACAGAATCAGCGGAAATCATTCGGGAAAAAGGCACTAACCGTAGTCAATTTTTCCGGGGACAGGTAGATAAGTATACCTGGATAGAAAAAGGCTCTAGTTACTTACCAGGAGAATTAATTGCCGCTTTTCTCTATGCGCAACTTGAAGAAGCACAACAAATTATTACCAACCGCCTCAAAGTATGGGACTATTATCATCAACTGCTAGAACCTGTAGAAAAATCCGGTAAATTACGCCGTCCTATCATTCCCCCTGACTGTCAGCACAATGCCCATATGTACTATATCCTGCTAGAGGATTTACAAACCCGGACCCAGCTAATTAACTACCTCAAAGAACAAGGTATTAATGCGGTGTTTCACTATGTACCTTTACATAGCTCTCCTGCTGGTAAGCATTA
This sequence comes from Sphaerospermopsis reniformis, assembly GCF_005402885.1. Taxonomy (NCBI): domain Bacteria; kingdom Bacillati; phylum Cyanobacteriota; class Cyanophyceae; order Nostocales; family Aphanizomenonaceae; genus Sphaerospermopsis; species Sphaerospermopsis reniformis. The sequence continues at coordinate 2,640 of NZ_BJCE01000151.1, read as the reverse complement.
TGGACGGGTGAATGGGAAGATGGATCATACTAATCTTCTGTCTGATTGTTTATTACGCTTACCCATGTTCCCAGAGTTGACAACTTCACAAATAGAAATAATTGTCGGGGCTGTTAAGAGTTTTTAATATCCAGATGGGAACCAGGGAATAATTATATACAACCTGGATACACCCAAACCCAGCGCGATCGCCCTGAATAATGGAATTGTCCCATTAATTTCAAACAGCAACTTACCTATTTTATCAAAAAATTATCAATAAAATCAGTAATTTCCTGATAAAAAACCCGCCCTTTTTCCCTACTACTACTCGCAGTTACCAATAACCTTAAAGTTTCCACCAATGAACTGATAGTAGCATCACAAACCAAATCAAACAACTGATTTAAATCATCTTGGTTTTGTTGTCCATAGGCCAAAGCATGAATATAATCATTACGAATTTGATTATTAATCACTACAATAGGATACCCGGCACGAATTAACAATAAATTCATTAATAATCTAGCCGTTCTGCCATTTCCATCTCGAAAAGGATGGATAGAAACAAAACGATAATGTGCCATGGTTGCATATTCTACAGGATGGATTGTTAAAGCAGCATCTGAATTGAGCCAGATCACAAAATCTGTCATTAATTGAGACAGTAAATAATGGGGAGGATAAATATAATTTGTCCCTGCTGCCATTACATCTAATTGCCGATAAGAACCCGCTTCATTAGGGTGAATTTTCCTCAGAATTAAATTGTGAATTTGTTTAATTTCCCATTCATTAATTACTGTATCTTTTTGGGCTAAACTCTCAATATAGTCAATCGCCTCCTTATGTCCAACTACCTCTAAATGTTCATCAAGAGTCTTCCCACCAATTGTAATTCCTTTGGTTAACACTAACTCAGTTTCACTTTGAGTTAAAGTATTGCCTTCAATGGCATTAGAGTTATAAGTAAAGCGGACATCATACAGCTTTTTGAGTTCGGTGATTATTGTTTGATCAAATGGTCTAAAATCATCTAACCAGGCTTTTAACTTGTCTATTTGTTGTAATTTAAGTTGGTAATTCATGCTAATATAGTTACTGATTAAAGCAGTTAAGGAAAAATCTGTTTTTTGACTATCTGTTTTTTGACTTAAACCAATAACCTGATCAATAAACAGTTCATAAAGCTGAGAATAGGATACTAGCATAGGGTCTGTGTTCATCCTGTAAATTATCCTTTTCAGCAAGCCCTACTGAGGTTGCTTAGTGCAAGAATTAGCTTTTAAAGCCACCCATTTTTCTATAGTCGGATCTAGAATTGTCAGCTTAATAGAACCCAGTTTAGCAGTTGTCCAGCGATTTTGTGAGGTTAAAACAGAAATCCTTAAACCTTGACTGAAAACCTTATTCTGTCAGGAGGAGATTGGAAAATTTCTTTGCCATCTCTTGAAATCCCAAAAAATGCACACTTTTTCCGGTATACCCTTCAAAACCCTTGCACTAATTTCTGTGTTTATCAGCCTCTAACCTTTGATATATCAAGGTTTTAGGTTTATTCAGCAAACCCTAACTAACCTTTTGACTGGGAAAAAACTAATGAAACTTTCAGTGATCATCCCCACCTATGAGCGGGGAGAAGTGCTGCTTGATACCATTGAGTCCTTACAGCGACTAATGACACCAGAATTTGAACTTTTGGTGATTGACCAGACCTTAAATCATGCTGTAACAATTGAGTCGAGATTAAACAGCTTGGCCGAACAAGGCGCTATTCGTTGGGTTCGCCTACCTCAACCATCTATTCCCATGGCCATGAACCGGGGAATCCTGGAAGCTAAAGGTGAGATAGTCCTTTTCCTCGATGATGATATTATCCCCCATGAGGATTTACTACAGGCTCACCAGCAAGCCCATCAACAAGCTGATCTGGTTGCAGGACAGGTACTACAGCCCGGGGAAAAATCTCTGACATTACAACCAGGGGAGCCATTTCGCTTTACCAGTAACATTCCCCGGCAAATTACGGAGTTTATGGGGGGCAATTTTTCCATTAAGCGCACTGTGGCGATCGCCCTGGGGGGATTTGATGAAAACTTCATAGGGGCTGCATACCGCTATGAGGCGGAATTTGCCCATCGCTACTGTCAAAAATACGGTTTGATTACCTACGAACCGAAAGCCCTGATTCACCACCTACGGGTAGAAAGGGGAGGAACACGCAGCTATGGTCACCACCTGAGAACTGCCCAACCCGCCCATGCTGTGGGAGCTTACTATTACCTGTTAAAGTCAAAACCCAATGGCTGGCTATGGCAAATACTTTGGCGACCATTGCGCTCCATTCGCACAAAACACCATATCACTCATCCTTGGTGGATCTTCCCCACCTTAATTGCAGAAGCCAGAGGGCTGAGTTTAGCCATTCATAAGATTAGTCAAGGACCATCCTATCCGATACTTTTTCAGTAACTAGGGGTTGCTGAGAAAGTCTTTCCGTGAGGGCATAGGAGTCAGGAGTCAGGAGTCAGGAAGAGATTTGAAAATTTCTTTGCCATCTCTTGAAATCCCCAAAAATGCACACTTTTTCCGGTATACCCTTCAAAACCCTTGCACTAATTTCTGTGTTTATCAGCCTCTAACCTTTGATATATCAAGGTT
>NZ_BJCE01000150.1:0-13620 GCF_005402885.1 Sphaerospermopsis reniformis | reverse complement strand
AGTGTGCATTTTTTGGGATTTCAAGAGATGGCAAAGAAATTTTCCAATCTCCTCCTGACTCCTGACTCCTGACTCCTGACTCCTGACTCCTATGCCCTCACGGAAAGACTTTCTCAGCAACCCCTAAATACTATTCCTATGGTTCATGAAAAGCTAATTCTGACAAATTGGCTAAAATTAATGCTGACAATCCTATAAAATGCCCGAATATCTTGGCTGTGGTGTGTAGTGGTATTTGAGGATGATCCTATCTATCAAAGACAATTTCACAAAATTGCAAGTCCAGCGTTATTGGGAACTGCTGCAAGTTTTAGTATCCCGAACTTTAAAAGTGCGTTATCGGGGTTCATTCCTTGGTGTTTATTGGTCACTTTTGAACCCATTAATAATGACAGGTTTATACACGGCAATTTTTGGCGTTACTTTTGCATCATATTATGGTAACTCGATCATCAACTATGTCTTAGCAGCATTTACAGGTTTAGTAGTAATTAATTTTTTCTCAGCTTCCACATCTCAAGCGTTGGTGAGTGTAGTTAATAATGGCGCATTATTGAATAAAATTCAGTTACCAGTTAGTGTTTTTCCTGTATCAATGATTGCGTCTAATATATTTCAGTTTTGTGTTGGAGCATTTCCTTTACTAGCATTAATGACTTTAGTTAATGCCAAAAATTTGGTAAATTGTCTAGCGTTAGTATTTCCATTTATAGCATTAATTTTAGTTTCTACAGGAATCGGATTTTTAGTAAGTGCTTTATACGTATTTTTTAGAGATTTACCTTACTTTTACGAATTAATTGTATTTGTTCTGTGGATAAGTAGCCCTGTGTTTTATCCAGCAGCTATTGTACCAAATCAAGTAAAACCATTTTTAAGCTTGAATCCCTTATCACCAATAATTGAAAGTTTGCGTCAAATTACATTATCAGGAACATTGCCAGATTTAGGTTTAATTTGGGGTGCTTTATTGAGTGGTATAATTATTTTATCCTTGGGATTGACTTGTTTTCATATTTGGCGACATCAGTTTATGGATTTATTGTAATGGATTTATTGTAATGGAAGTAATTCGCCTAGATCAAGTGTCACTGTGGAGACGAACACAAGAAGAATTTTCTTACGATTTGAAAAAAACGTTGCTTTCTATCGTAGAAGGTAAATATCGCCAACCTGCCAAAAAATTAGTTTTAAATAATATTGATTTAGTAGTTAATAAAGGAGAAAAACTAGGAATTATTGGTGCGAATGGTTCTGGAAAATCCACACTTTTAAAAATAATTTCGGGTATTCTTAAACCCACAGAGGGAAAAGTGAGAGGTAAAGGAAAAATTGCCCCGTTAATTGAATTAGGAGCAGGTTTTGATCCAGAAATTTCAGTTATGGACAATATTTTACTTTATGGTGTGTTACTGGGATTTTCTAGGATGGAAATGAAAAAAAGAGCGCATTCAATTTTAGAATTTGCAGAATTACAAGATTATGCTTTAGTTCCAGTGAAAGGTTTATCTTCCGGTATGGTAGCAAGATTAGGTTTTGCTATTGCTACAGATGTGCAACCGGATATTTTAATTTTGGATGAAGTTTTATCAGTAGGTGATGAAAGATTTAAGCATAAATGTCAGCAAAGAATTGAAAAATTTTGGGATGCAGATGCAACGGTTTTAGTAGTATCCCATGATTTAGGTTTTATGAAACAGTCTTGTCAAAGAATAATTTGGTTAGACAAAGGAAAAATCAATTTTATAGGTAGTGCGGAACGTGCAGTAGAGTCTTATCTTGCTGGTAAAGTTATTCCAGAATAAATTTAAGTCTACTGATCAGAGTTATTTATCAGGGTGAGTAAGTAGATTTGTATTTGTAATATAGAGCAGATATCATATCAATAAGGATTTTAGGAGATATTAGATATTTTGAAGCACAAGGAAAAACAAGATTTATGCAATTAAATTTTGCAATATGAACTCATTTTTGACCATCGCTACCAAATAATATTACATCATTACTAGGAGGTGTAATGTATAAATTTTTTGATAGTGAAATAAATAAAACCTAGAATCAAAAATAACATAAGAAGCAACAAAATTTAGTGTTAAATAACTATCCAGTATTGCCAGACATAAATAATTGAAGACTTAGGTATAAAAAATAGCATAATCTGGTGAAATAATGTGAAATAAATTTATTTACTCAAGGGAAAAAGCTATTTTTCAAAATCCACAACAACTCAACTATACATTAACATCGTATAAAATATTAACCAAAAATGCACCATTAACAAGAGATATGAATACAGAAACCAGAGTTGGGAATTAAGTGATTATTCTGTTGGCATTTCAACTTATGGTTTGGCATAACAGTTACTGAAGATTTTTTATTAAGCAACATAAAACAAAGGTCGAGTAAAAATAAACTATGGTTAACCAACTAGAATCACCAGCTATCCTTCACCGTACTCCAAAAGATATAAAAGATATATGTAATAATCATCTGCAAAATATAATTTTTCCTAGAACTGATATTTGTACTGTTGAAGAATTATTTTTTAGAAGTAATTCTCAAGTTTTATTTAACCAAGTTGTATTTAACTATGAAAATCAGATACTAGAGCTAAATCAAGGTGGTATTGTTAGTTTTGACACCTATTTTAATGCTTTTTATGTGGATAGCTGGAAAGAATATACCCAGGTTAGAAATATAAGTGCTAGTGTCAAATTAAAAGGAACTTTTAAAATTAGTGTTTACAATATTGACAGATTAGGTGAGACTAAAACTGTATTATCACAGAAGATTATCAAAAATAACGAAATTGAAGAAATCAAAGTTTTAGAAAACTTCGATATATCCACATCTACAGGAATGATCTACCTGAAAATAGAAGCATTAGAAAATTTGTGTCAAATTAGCGGTGGGTATTTTTCAACTTTGACAGAACCTGTTACCGACGTAAAAATTGCAGTTGTCATTTGTACTTACAAAAGGGAAAACTATGTTTATAAAAACATAAAATTATTGGAAAAATACTTATTAAAACCAAGTATTATTGAAAACAAATTAGAAGTATTTATTATTGACAACGGCAAGACTTTAGAGAAATTTGATAATGATTTAATTCATGTTATACCTAATAAAAATGCCGGAGGAAGCGGTGGTTTTGCTAGAGGAATGCTGGAAGTTTTAAAACAGCAACATAATCAGGAGAATGAATTTTCACATATTATCCTGATGGATGATGATATTCTCTTTGATCCAGAAATATTAGAGAGAGTCTGGAACTTTTTGACATTTTCTAATCAGAAAGATGTCTGTCTTGGTAGCAGTATGTTGAGATTAGATAAAAAATATATACAGCATGAAAAAGGAGCTTATTGGAATAGAAATCAAGGTTTTATTCCTGTTAAACCTAATATGGATTTGAGAAAATTAAAAGAAACTTTATTTAATGAGGTAGATGAATATATTGATTATGCTGGGTGGTGGTTTTTCTGCTTTGCAGTTGATGCTATCAAAGATTATGGTTTACCATATCCTTTCTTTATTAAAATAGATGATGTGGAATTTTGCCGCAGAATCGGTAAAAAAATTATAATTTTGAATGGTATATGTGTTTGGCATGAACCATTTGAAAATAAGAAAAATCCATCCATTGAATACTATTTTTTCAGAAATAGTCTGATTTATCATAGTTTGTACTTTCACAAAGAGTTCAGCAGTATCAAGGCAATTAAATGGTTTTTGAAACCATTATTAAAAGAATTATTCTGTTATAGATATGAAACTGCTGAAAGCATTATTAAAGCTACTGTTGACTTTCTCCAAGGTCCTGATGTTCTAGTTGCTAAAAACCCAGAAGAAAATCATCAAGAGGTTTGTCAGTCTACAGAAAAAACAAATAAAAATCCAGATTTACCATTTGTGTACAAAAAATATCTAGAAAGTAGAGAAAAGAGTGAAAACAAGTTACATAGATTTTTCAGACTTTTAACTCTTAATGGTCATCTTTTACCAAATTGGTTTTTCTTTGCAGATGACACATTAAACGATAAAGGATATTGTATTGTCCCCGCTAGTAATAGTAGACCTTTAAATGCTTTTAGAACTAAAAAGGTTTTGTATTATAATTTGCAAATGCAGGAAGGATTTGTAGTCAAATTTTCCAGAACTAGGTTTTTTAAAGTGCTAATAAATGCACTATGGGTATCCTTGTTAATGTTCATCAAATTACCAAAATTGAAAACTTTATATATCGACTCATTCCTTGAATTTACCAGTCAAGCTTTCTGGGAAAAGTATTTAGAAATAGAAACAAAATAATCAAATTAACTATCACAAGATTATGTACCCTACAATGTTTGATTTTTTGATTGTTGGTGCTGGGTTTGCAGGTTGTACCCTAGCAAATTGTATAGCTACGCGCTTAGATCGCAAAGTTTTAGTGATTGATACCCGCAATCATATTGGAGGTAATGCGTTTGATTTTTACGACAATGCGGGAGTATTGATTCATAAATATGGAGCGCACATTTTCCATACAAATAGTAAAAAAATTATTGATTACCTTTCACAATTTACCCAATGGCGAGTTTATCAGCATGAAGTTTTAGCTAAAGTGGATGGTGATTTATACCCAATTCCTATCAACCTTAATACTATTAACAAACTGTATGGCTTAAATCTCAATAGTCAAGAAATTGCAGAATTTTATGAGCAAGTTAAAGAAAAATATGACAGAATCGAAAACTCAGAACAAGCTGTAGTTGGCAAAGTAGGAACTGATTTATATGAGAAATTCTTTAAAAATTACACTTATAAACAGTGGAATTTGTGGCCTCATGAATTAGATGGTTCAGTGTGCGCTCGTATTCCTGTGAGAACTAATAAAGATAACCGATATTTCGGTGATAAGTATCAACTTATGCCACTATATGGTTTTACAAAAATGTTTGAAAAAATGTTGGAACATCCCAACATTAAAATTATGCTTAATACCAGTTTTCAAGATGTAGAAAAATGGTTGAAGTTTGACCATTTAATTTATACTGGACCCATCGATCAATTTTTTGATTATAAATTTGGTAAACTTCCCTATCGCTCATTGCGTTTTGAATTTGAAACTCATGATATTGAATATTTCCAACCTGTTGCTGTTGTCAACTATCCCAATGATTATGATTTTACAAGGATAGTAGAATCTAAACATATTACTGGACAAAAACATCCAAAAACCACTATTTATTATGAATATCCACAAGCAGAAGGAGATCCATATTATCCTGTTCCCCGTCCCAAAAATCGGGAATTATTTCAACAGTATAAAAATGCAGCAGATAAGCTGGAAACAGTAACATTTGTTGGCAGATTAGCACAATATCAATATTACAACATGGATCAAGTTATTGCTGCTGCTCTCACAGTTTTTGAAAATAAAATTAGTCAAATTTATTAGATATCTTATTAGATATCTTATTAGATATCTATTAGATATCTATTAGAGATTATTACTAGGTTGCATCCACACTTCACTGACCTTAACTTACATTTAATTAACAATAATCAGAGGTAAAATATCGTGATATATACAGCATTCACACAAATAGTACCTAAATCTATTCGTGTATTTATTCGTGATCGAAATATAGGTTTAAAAAAGTTAATTAGTTCCTATGAACAGATAAAAGTCGAATCCAAAAATATCAAAAAAATCTATAAAATTATCAAGACACAATATCAAAATATAGCTGCGGCAAATAAACCTGAAAATCTACCAGATATCATGAATCAAAAAGCCATTGAACATGATTTCAATAAGGGTAGAGTTGTCATTCAATCAATTTTAGCAGCAGACAAAGAACAATTAAAAAATAGAAATTTTTTGTTAGAAAAAATCAAAGATTATGGTTGTGCATATCAAGGATGGAATCTTTATTCTCCTTATCAACAATATCTGAATGCTTCTGATTATGGTCCATTACAAATCCCTACTGAATTTGCAGATTTTTTAATTTATTGCATTCAAAAACAACCAAGTTCTTTTTTGGAAATTGGGGTAATGTATGGAGGATTTTCAGTTTTTTGTTGTGCGGTTTTATCTAAGTTCAACAAAAGCTTTAAGTATACCTGTGTAGATATAGAAGACAACTTTAGAGATTGGGATTATTTTTCATCTATTTTACCATTAGAAAAAGCCATTCCTGCTACATCTGCTGATTTTATCGGTAAAGAATTTGATGTTGTTTATATTGATGCAGATCATTCCTATCATGGCATGAAAAGAGACTTTTTTAATGTAGGTCGTTATGCAAAAATTTGTGCTTTTCATGATATTAACGCCTCGGAATATGATCACTTAGATGGTGGTACTAGAAGATGTTGGAATGAAATGAAATTATCATACTCTCAGTCATATTCAATTTGGGAAATTAGTCATATTGCTGAAGAATGGATGGGTATTGGAATTATTGATTTTAATAAATGATTTATGCAATAATCTGAAATAAATTATGAACATTACCAAAGTCGCAGCTATCATTGTTACTTGGAACAAAATTAAAGATGTTTGTTTGGTTATTGAAGACACACAAAAACTAGATTTGCATGGGATAAGTCTGGATATTTTTGTTGTTGATAATGCTTCTAATGACGGTACACAAGCTTATCTCGAAGAACATTATCCCGAAATTAAAGTTTTACAAACAGGGGAAAATCTCGGAGGTTCTGGTGGTTTTTCTTATGGAATGAAGTTTGTTAGTAACCTTGATTATGATTATATTTGGTTACTAGATAATGATGTACGTTTACATCATCAAGCTTTACTTCCTTTAGTAGAAACCTTAGAAAAGTATCCAGAGGTAGGGTTAGTAGGTTCTCAAATTAGAAAATTAGAACAACCGGAGATTATTCAAGAAATAGGCGGTTATATTCATGAACCAAAAGCACATTTAAAAACTTATTTTGGTAACTCACCTATTAAATCAACAGCGGAAATTTTAGCAGGTAAACCTTATCTCACAGTAGATATTTGTGCAGCAGCTTCATTATTATTCAGACGGGAAATAATTGAAGAAATCGGAGTATTTGAAAATTACTTTCTGCATTTTGATGATGTGGAATGGTGTTTAAGAGCAAAACAAGCTGGTTGGCTGGTTGCTGCTCATCCAGCGTCTATTATTTGGCATTCTTCACCTGATTTTAAACAACGTCCTTGGATTAGTTATTATGATGAACGTAATCTTTGTTACTGTTGGCAAAAACACAAACCAGAACTATTATTAAAACGTCTGAAATTATTATTGCCAAAATTAATTTATTACTCATTAACTGGGCGTTATTTTTGGGCAGAAATTTATTTACAAGGTTTGACAGATTTCCTTCAGAAAATTAAAGGTAAAATGCCTGATATATTGCCATATCAGGAATATGATTTAGCAGCAATTATTCACAATAATAGCAAAATCTTGGTGCAATCTTCGATATATCAAAATATCTGTCAATTCCCTCAAGTTACTATTTGGTATCCACCCAAAAGTTTATTATTGAGAATTTACATTTGTTTAGGATCTTGTTTTGTTAAACCTGTAGATTTGGTAATAGTTAGCTGCTATAAACCAGAAATTTTGTATTTCAATTTAGCTAAAAAAGTTTATTTCTTTAGTGGTACTGGTTACATTCAGGTAAATTTGCATTTAATGAATGTGCTGTTTAACAGTCTGCAAGTATTTTATCGGGTATTAAAAATATATTTGCAGATGAGCATTTTGGTAAATAAATCAGTCGGTGCAAAATAACATCTCTCTTCAAAATATTGGAAATACTTGGAAATAATTGGAAATACTTGGAAATACTTGGAAATACTTGGAAATACTTGGAAATAATTGGAAATAATTGCAACTATGTCAAACACAAATTTATTGATATCTATAGTTATTTGTACCGCAGATCGTTCTGCTTCACTCCAAAAAACTCTGGCATCTTTAAATCACATCAATTATAATTCTTTTGAAGTTATTGTGGTAGATTCTTCCGATGATGACAGTACATTAAAAATGATAAATTTACTCAAAAATAATTTAACTTTTAGCATCAAAATTTTAACATCACAACCTAAAAATATTAGTATTTCTAGAAATATAGGAATCCAAAAATCATCAGGAAAGATTATTGCTTTTATAGATGATGATGCTATTCCCCCAACTGACTGGTTAGATAAATTAATATCAACCTATTCTTTATATGGTGATAAATGTGCCGGGGTTGGTGGTACTGTCAGAGATATGACAAAAGCTGGTTATCCTTTACAATATCATCAAGGTATTACCAATCTTATTAGTAATACAATTCCTATTCGTTCAGAAAATGTGATTAACTATAATCAAAAACAGGGTTTTTGGTTTAATGGTTTAATGGGAACTAATTCATCTTACCGTAAAGAATTACTGGAAAAAATTAATGGGTATGATGAATTTTTTGAATATTTTTTAGATGAAACAGATGTTTGTTTGCGTTTAATTCAAGCTGGTTATGAAATACATTATTGTGATACGGTTGTAGATCATTATCCTCAACCTAGTCATAACCGTTATGATCAAAAACATCTAACTTGTTGGTATTCTTTGGCTAAAAACACGACTTATTTTGCCTTAAAACACGCTTGTAAAAAAATTCCTTTGCCGATTTTAATTATACGTTTAGCCTCACTGTTAATTTATCGTTGTTTACTGCGGATTATTAGGCTTAAATTTACCCATCGTCTCAATAATGGGATTTTATGGCAATATATCCAACAAGCTTTTAAAGGTGTGCGTGTTGGTTGGAGTGCTGGTATTGCTTGGCATTACGGAAATAATGAGAAAATTCTTAACAAGAATCATATTAGTTTATAATGGATCAAAGATTGTAACTTATCCAAGTAAAATCTATGGCTTTAACCGCACAAGAAATAGAAGCATTAATGCCAGATTGCACCGAACTACTTAGCGACGAGCCAGAAATGGAAAGCTCTTTACATTATACACAACTATTAATATTAGTAACTTGTTTGGAATGGTTGTGGAGAGATAGAGAAGATTTCTTTATCGGCGCAAATCTTAGCATCTACTATAGCCGGCAACAGTTAAAAAATCGAGACTTTAGAGGACCTGACTTTTTTCTAGTCAAAGACACAGAAAAACGCCCTCGTGCTTCTTGGGTAGTATGGGAAGAAGACGGTAGATATCCCAATTTAATTATTGAATTACTTTCCGATTCTACTGCTAAAGTAGATCGGGGATTAAAAAAAGAGTTGTACCAAAACCGATTTAGAACTCCTGAATATTTTTGGTTTTCGCCTAATACCTTAGAATTGGTAGGTTGGCGATTAACAGACAGTGAATATAAAAGTATTACTCCTTCGGAAAATGGCTGGTATTGGAGTCAGGAATTAGGGTTGTATTTAGGAGTGTTTGAAAGTAGATTAAGGTATTTTAGCGTTGAGGGGCGATTAATACCCACACCTGAAGAAGCAAATTTAGAAGAAATCAGAAAAGCTGAAATTGCTTACAGAAAAGCAGAATCAGAAAAACAAAGGGCTGAATCAGAAAAACAAAAGGCTGAAGCTGAAAAGCAAAGAGCTGAAGCAGAAAAGCAAAGAGCCGAAGCTGAAAAACAAAGAGCCGAAGCTGAAAAACAAAGAGCCGAAGCTGAAAAACAAAGGGCTGAAGACGCAGAAGCTAAAGCAGCTATTTTAGCTCAGAGGTTAAGAGATTTAGGTATTAATCCTGATAGTTTGTAAATAATTTGTCATTCAATAGATACCGACTTTTTCTTTTGAGAGAAGTTAGGGATCTATTTTAACGTTCAAGAGGATGGTTATATTTTAGGTTAAATTAATACTGAAAATAGTATACAATGCTCTGGTAAGTTGGCTATGGCCTGTGGTGGTTCTGGAGAATGACCCTATCTATCAAAGAAAATTTCATCAAAAACAATTTAACTTGGTTACAGGTACAGCGCTACTGGGAACTATTGCACGTCTTGGTAGTGCGGACTTTAAAAGTGCGTTATCGGGGTTCAATCCTGGGTGTTTATTGGTCACTGCTGAACCCATTGATCATGACTGGTTTATACACAGCTATTTTTGGTGCTACCTTTTCATCTTACTATGGTAACTCCATCATTAACTACGTATTAGCAGCGTTTACAGGACTGGTGGTAATTAATTTTTTCTCAGCTTCCACATCCCAAGCTTTAGCAAGTGTAGTCGGTAATGGAGCATTATTGAATAAGATTCGGTTGCCAGTCAGTGTTTTCCCTGTTTCTATGGTAGCGGCGAACATATTTCAATTTTCCGTAGGGGCATTTCCACTACTGGCATTGATGACTTTATTTAATGCCAAGAGTTTGGTAAATGTATTAGCATTAGTCTTTCCATTTCTGGCATTAGTGTTAGTTTCCACTGGTATTGGATTTTTGGTAAGTGCCTTGTACGTCTTCTTTAGAGATTTACCCTACTTTTATGAGTTAGTTGTGTTTGTGATTTGGATCAGTAGCCCTGTCTTTTATCCAGCAGCGATCGTACCACCCCAAGTCAAGCCTTTTCTGAGTTTAAATCCCCTATCGCCTATAATTGAGAGTCTGCGGCAGATTACATTATCAGGTTCTGCACCAGATTTAGGTTTAATATGGGGGGCGTTACTGAGTGGCATAATTATTTTGTCCTTAGGATGGACTTGTTTTCATCTGTGGCGACATCAGTTTATGGATTTATTGTAAATAGACTTGTTTTGTTGATATAACTATTATTTGATACAGCAGTTTCCATTATTATCAGGTACAGATATTAATGATAAAACCCTTGTAGCACAGGCATACTTCGACATAGTTCGACTGCGCACTTCGACTTCGCTCAGTACAAGCTCACTAACCGCTCATTACAAGTCTTGCCTGTTCATAATGTACATCGTGTAGATGGAATATGCTGTAATTGCAGACCATTAGATACGGATAGTTTATAATTAACTTAAAGATAGTAATTTATCCTAAGAAAATCTATGGCTTTAACCGCACAAGAAATAGAAGCATTAATGCCAGATTGCACTCAACTACTAAGCGACGAGCCAGAAATGGAAAGCTCATTACATTATACACAATTATTAATATTAGTAACTTGTTTAGAATGGTTATGGCGTGATAGAGAAGATTTTTTTATTGGTGCAAATCTTAGTATTTACTATAGTCGTCAACAATTAAAAAACCGAGACTTCAGAGGTCCAGACTTTTTTTTAGTCAAAGACACGGAAAAACGTCCGCGCCTGTCTTGGGTAATATGGGAAGAGGATGGTAAATATCCCAATGTAATCATTGAACTACTTTCTGATTCTACAGCGAAAGTAGATAAGGGATTGAAAAAACAGTTGTATCAAAATCAATTCCGCACTCCTGAGTATTTTTGGTTTTCCCCAAATACCTTAGAATTAATGGGATGGCGACTAACAGACAGTGAATATAAAGCTATTACACCATCAGAAAATGACTGGTATTGGAGTCAGGAGTTAGGTTTATACTTAGGGGTGTGGGAAGAGAAGTTAAGATATTTTACGGTTGAAGGAAAGTTAGTACCTACACTAGAAGAAGCTAATTTAGAAGAAATTAGAAAAGCTGAATTTGCCCTCCAAAGAGCAGAAATTGAAGAACGAAAAGCTGAAGCTGAACGTAAAAAAGCTGAATCTGAACGCCAAAAGGCTGAAGCTGAACGCCAACGTGCTGATGAAGCTGAGAATAAAGCCGCTATCTTAGCTCAAAAATTGAGAGAATTAGGTATTGAACCTGATAGTTTGTAAATAGATACGTTATTGAGTGGTATAATTATTTTCTATCGTGGGATAGACTTGTTTTAATTTATAGCGACATCAGTTTATGGATTTATTGTAAATGGAAGTCATTAGACTAGATCAGGTTTGTTTATGGAGGCGTACTCAAGAAGAGTTTTCTTATGATTTAAAGAAAACCATACTATCCATAGTAGAAGGCAAGTATCGCCAGCCCGCTAAAAAATTAGTTTTAGATAATATTGATTTAGTAGTTGACAAAGGTGAAAAAATAGGTATAATTGGTGCTAATGGCTCAGGTAAATCTACGCTTTTAAAGGTAATATCTGGAATTTTGCAACCCACTAGCGGAACAGTTAGAGTACGTGGTCAAGTGGCACCTTTGATTGAACTAGGAGCAGGTTTTGATCCGGAAATTTCAGTGATGGACAATATACTTCTTTATGGTGTATTGTTGGGATTCTCTAGGTCTGAAATGAAAGCAAGATCGCGGTCAATTTTGGAGTTTGCGGAGTTGGAGGATTATGCTTTAGTTCCAGTTAAGGGTTTATCTTCTGGTATGGTGGCAAGGTTGGGGTTTGCTATTGCTACGGATGTGCAGCCAGATGTTTTAATTTTGGATGAGGTGTTATCTGTAGGAGATGAGAGTTTTAAGAATAAGTGTAAGCAAAGAATGGATAGTTTTTGGAATGGGGAAACGACGGTTTTAGTTGTGTCCCATGATTTGGAGTTTGTAAAACACTCTTGTGATAAAGCAATTTTGTTAAGTAAAGGTAATATCCAATCAGTTGGTCAATCCCAAAAAGTTTTAGAATCTTATTTGGGAATTATATAGTTATATATAAAAAATATTTTTTCAAAAAATACTACGTAAATGAAGTTAACTTGATATAATCCACAAAAAATATGTTTGATAAACAATATAAAAATTATCCTAGCTTACCACAAAAATTAACAATTAATGATTTGAACGATAATAACAGTTTGAAAAAGATGCTTCTCTTTATAGGAGAAAACAAAAATGTTATTGACTTTGGTTGTGCTAGTGGATATTTAGCAAATCTTTTGAAAAAACAAGGGTGTCGAGTAACAGGATTAGAAATTAATCCAGAAGCTGGAGAAATAGCTAGGGAACATTGTGAAGAAGTGTTTGTTTGTGATTTAGACTTTGATTCTTTAACTAATATTTTAGGAGATAGAAAATTTGATGTAGCTGTTTTTGGTGATGTTTTAGAGCATTTGCGAAATCCTTGGAGGGTTTTAGAGCAAACAAAGGATTTTTTGAATACCTCTGGTTATGTTGTTGCTTCTATTCCTAATATTGCTCATGGAGCAGTCAGATTAGCCTTACTAGAAGGTAATTTTGATTATATGCCTTCTGGTATATTGGATGATACACATCTTCGCTTTTTTACTAGAAAAACTGTAGACGAGCTTTTTGAAAAAACAGGTTATTTCATACATCAAATAGATTATACAAAGCTACCAATATTTGATCAAAATCCCTTAATTCCTTGTGTTAAAAAAGAAAATTTTGCAGTTGAACTAATTGACATTTTTAAAGAAGATAAAAATATAGATATATTACAGTTTGTTATTAAAGCATTTCCGAACAATTTTGACAATAAGTATTTTTCTTTAAAAGAGAATCATGAAATTGTAGTTAAAAATTTACAAGAAACACAATCTCAATTACAAGAAACACAATCTCAATTACAAGAAACACAATCTCAATTACAAGAAACACAATCTCAATTACAAGAAACACAATCTCAATTACAAGAAACACAATCTCAATTACAAGAAACACAATCTCAAT
>NZ_BJCE01000149.1:0-13639 GCF_005402885.1 Sphaerospermopsis reniformis | reverse complement strand
ATAAAAGTAAACGCAATTGCAATACCTGTCGTACTGGTAGTTGTTTTGAGCGCGTAGGGGGATAATTGACTATCCCTTTTGAGCAAGTCTTAAAGAATCTGCGTGTCTTTAGACCGCAGAGTGTCAACACCATACAAAACGCGATGAGCGCAAGCAAAACCTTTATGGGGAGAAAGGTATTTTTGATATCCGCTAATTGCAGAAACACTAATGTTTCTACTCACAGCATCCCATAGAGAAATTTGCATATAAAAATCCCGTTTTTATGTGGGGATATAGTGAAGAAGCAAGTTAGCAGGGAGCAGGGGAAATTATTTGTATTTTTCCCAGTTCCCAGTCCCCAGTCCCCAGCCTAAACCAGAAAACCAACAACTTAGTTAATATTAGAATTTTTTGTAGTTATCATTTACAAAAATCTACTCATAACCCTTGATTGAGTATTTTTACTTGCGTTTTTATGACGAAATGTTAAGGAATATTGCAATTCTGTCAAAACATTAAGCTTGAGCGTCATATCAGCCGAAACTCCATGATAGGATGCTTTCGGTAAATGTGAAGATTGGGAGTAAACCTTTGACATTACGGGTTGCTGTTGTGGGTTCGGGCCCAGCCGGTTCATGCGCTGCTGAGACATTAG
The DNA here is from genome assembly GCF_005402885.1 of Sphaerospermopsis reniformis. NCBI lineage: Bacteria > Bacillati > Cyanobacteriota > Cyanophyceae > Nostocales > Aphanizomenonaceae > Sphaerospermopsis > Sphaerospermopsis reniformis. The sequence continues at coordinate 13,002 of NZ_BJCE01000149.1, read as the reverse complement.
CAAAAGCTGGCATTGAAACATATTTATTTGAGCGCAAGCTAGATAACGCTAAACCTTGCGGGGGTGCTATTCCCCTGTGTATGGTAAGTGAATTTGATCTACCTCCAGAAATCATTGACCGTCAAGTGCGGAAAATGAAAATGATTTCTCCCTCTAATCGTGAGGTAGATATCAATCTGGTAAATGAAGAAGAATATATAGGAATGTGCCGTCGTGAGGTTCTGGATGGTTTTCTCCGTAACCGTGCGGCTAAATTAGGCGCAAACTTAATTAACGGTACAGTTCAAAAACTGGATATACCCACCAATAACAATGATCCCTATACAATTCATTATTTTGATCATGCCGTAGGTGGTGATAGGGGAGAACCTAAAACCCTAAAGGTAGATTTGATTATTGGTGCTGATGGTGCTAACTCCCGCATTGCTAAGGAAATGGATGCAGGGGATTACAATTATGCGATCGCCTTCCAAGAAAGAATTCGCATTCCTGAAGACAAAATGGCCTACTACCATGACTTAGCGGAAATGTATGTAGGTGATGATGTTTCTACTGACTTCTACGCTTGGGTATTTCCCAAATACGATCACGTAGCAGTTGGTACTGGCACAATGCACGTTAACCAACGAGACATCAAGAAATTACAAGCTGGTATTCGCGCCCGTGCTGCGGAAAAATTAGCTGGTGGTAAAATCATCAAGGTAGAAGCTCACCCCATTCCTGAACATCCCCGTCCTCGTCGTGTAGTTGGCCGGATCGCTTTGGTTGGTGATGCTGCGGGTTATGTTACCAAGTCTTCTGGTGAAGGTATTTATTTTGCAGCGAAGTCTGGGCGGATGTGTGCAGAAACCATTGTTGAGGTTTCTAACAATGGTGCGCGTATTCCTTCTGAGAAAGAGTTGAAACTTTACATCAAACGTTGGGATAAGAAATACGGACTCACTTACAAAGTGTTGGATATTCTGCAAACCGTGTTCTACCGTTCCGATGCTACCCGCGAAGCGTTTGTAGAAATGTGTGATGACATGGATGTACAACGGCTAACTTTTGATAGCTATTTGTATAAAACTGTTGTTCCAGCTAACCCCATTACACAATTGAAAATTACAGCGAAAACCATAGGTAGTTTGTTACGTGGTAACGCACTTGCTCCTTAATGGGTGACTGGGGACTTGGGACTGGGGACTGGGGACTGGGAATGTTAATTTTTTATTTTTTCTCATTCCTGGATATCCTGATTGCTGTAGGGGTTTAGCAAAAGCTGATTTTTCTCAACTTGAGGTTAAAACCATCACCGGACTGGGAATAAATTCCCAGTCTCATAGTAAAAAGCATTTGGGTGATAATTTGACGGAAAAATAAGACATCTAGATAACCCAAGTTGCTAGTTATGGGGAAGAGCGATAGCTACGCTGCACTTCGTGAACGCTAGGGTGAAGTTTGGGAAATAATTAGGGAATAGGGAATAGGGAATAAATCAAGTCAAAAGTCAAAAGTCAAAAGTCAAAATTAATAAGTTTTGCCTCCTGCCTCCTGCTTCCTATCACCAATCACCAGCATTAATAGTTGCTTGAGGTAAGATCAGCATGGCATCACCAAAGGAATAAAAACGATATCGAGATGCGATCGCTTGTTCATAAATTTTTAACAATCTTTCTCTACCAATCAACGCACTTACCAGCATCAATAAACTAGAACGGGGTAAGTGAAAATTCGTAATCAAACCTTGTACCACTCGCCATTGATAACCAGGATAGATAAATAAATTTACCTTGCCCACATAAGGTTGTAAATCCCCTGATTGTGCCGCACCTTCTAACGCCCGAACTACTGTAGTACCAACGGCAATAATTCGCCCTCCAGCAGCCTTAGTAGCCTTAATTTGTTCTACTGTAGCATTACTAACTTCAATCCATTCTTCGTGCATTTGGTGAGTTGTTACATCTTCTACTTCCACTGGACGAAAAGTACCCACACCGACGTGCAAAGTTAAAAAAGCTTGATTAATGCCAATATCGCGTAATTTTTGTAAAAGTTCTGGTGTAAAGTGTAACCCGGCTGTGGGTGCAGCGATCGCCCCCTGTTCCTGGGCATAGACAGTTTGATATTGTTCATCAGCAGCAGAGGAAGCATTAATATAAGGAGGTAAAGGTATTTCCCCGAACTTCTCCAATACTTGCACCAAAGGCACATTTTCCGGTAAATCAAACTGCAATAACCGCCCCCCATTGGCTTCATCTCTTTCTACAACTGTGGCTGTTAGTTCATTACCCGCAGCTAATTTTTGCCCATCAAAAATAATCTGAGTTCCTGGTTTAAAGTATTTTCCCGGCTTCACCAAAGCCAACCAACAGTTATGCTGTCGTTCTTCCAACAGCAAAACCTCTACCTCCGCACCCGTAGATTTGCGGCCATATAACCTGGCTGGAATAACTTTCGTATTATTCATCACTAACAAATCCCCAGATTTGAGTATTTCCACTAAATCTCGGAAAATGTAATCAAGTGCTGGTTTTTCTACTCCCGTACTCAGGGAATCTATCACCAACAAACGAGAACTATCTCTAGGAACAGCCGGGTTTTGGGCAATTAATTCCGTCGGTAGTTCATAATCATAGCCAGATAAAGAACGGTCTAAATCCACACCTTGATTTTCTAAGTTAGACATTTTTCTAAAAGGTAAACAGGGAATAGGTAATGGGTAATGGGCATTGGGCATTGGGCATTGGGCATTGGGCATTGGGTTATTCATCCTCCCAGTCACCAGTCACCAGTCACCAGTCCCCAATCACCAATCACCAATCATCAAAATTGGGTAAATCTCCCCATATAAAAACGGGGACTTTTACCCTAGCAGGAACTATCCTTGAACCAGGAAGATATAGATGTAGGATTAGATTTGATCCCAAACACCATCATGGAATATTTATATTACCTGGCAAATGCTAGTCTAACGCTCAGGGTAGTTCAACACCTGCACAACAGACCCCAAACTCCTGTTTCTTTTATCACCGTAATTCATCAAATTGATGGTTGGGTAGTGAGGATTAAACTTAGAGAACCGATCTCAGCCCAAGAAGACGGTGATTTTCGGGCTTTCTTCAATGAATTAGGAATTAGTTATGAGCCACCTATGAGGATACAAATGGCACTTTGGAGCTTGGAGGCGGGACAGTATCCCGTGGACGTAATGCGTCGCTACCAAGTAGCTATTGTATCTCATGGTAGTTCAGAAAAAGAAGAAATCGAAGCATTCAGACAACAGTTTGTCCAAGGTTTGGGCTATTGTCCAGAAACTTTGGCTTGAAAATAGGTGACAGGTGACAGGTGACAGAAGGAAGTTTACCAATTACCAATTACCAATTACCAATTACTAATTATCAATTTATGGTTGATAGATCAAAAGCTGCTGGAATGTATTCGAGCAGCTTAAAGTCATATCCTGGTATTGATAAATTAGCTAGGGTTTCTGGGGTAAATCTTGCCCCCTGAAGATTTTGGGACAAGGGTTGACAAAAGACAATAGCGACATCAAAACGACAAGAATAATCAGCTTTTTCAGGATACTGATCTAAAAATATTCCTGCTGTGTGACAGAGTTTTGCTTGTTTTTTTGGGGTGATAGCGTTTCTACCTCCAGCATCCCAACTACCAGCACTGCGGGTTTTTACCTCTACAAATGCCAGTATTGAGTTTTGATGATTGGTAGTTTGCTTGTTTGCTGTTTCTTTTGTATCATGGTACTGGGCAATAATATCAATTTCTCCCCAGCGACAAGAAAAGCGACGGTGCAGAATTTCCCAACCTGTAGATTTTAACCACTGTGCTACTAGGTCTTCTCCTATGTTACCAATATCAGCATAATTAGATGGAGGAGGTTTAGACATGAATTAATAAACCCAATACAAAAAATACCATGAATATTAAGTATCGTTTTTTGTCACTTATCCTCAGTTTACTGCTTTGGGCGCTCATTCCCATAACGGCATTAATAGGTTTAGCATCACCAGCTTTAGCACTAGAATACAACAAAGAAATTTTGATAGAAGCAGATTTTTCTGGACGTGATTTAACAGACTCTAGCTTTACTAAGGCTAACCTTCGTCAGAGTAATTTTAGTGGTGCTAACTTGCGTGGTGTGAGCTTTTTTGCTGCAAATCTAGAATCAGCAAATTTAACGGGGGCTGATTTAACTAATGCTACCTTGGATTCTGCACGTTTGATTAAAGCCAATTTAACTAATGCTGTTTTGGAAGGTGCATTTGCGGCTAGTGCCAAATTTGATGGTGCTATAATTGACGGAGCAGATTTTACTGATGTGTTGCTGCGTTCAGATGAGCAAAAAAAATTATGCAAGTTGGCTAAAGGTACTAATCCTGTCACGGGTAGGGATACAAGAGATACTTTATTCTGTCCGTAGTTACTACTATTCGGCTATCAGCAGTCAGGAGTTAATGGTCAGCTTGATCAAACATTGTGACTCCTGTGTAGGGGTTTAGCAATGCTCATTGGTGTCAACTCAGACCACAAATAGCTTTTTTGTTTAGCTTCCAAACCCGCCCGGAACTTAAGTTCCGGTATAAGCTAGAACGTCGATTCAGTAATGCTAGGTAATCTGTTTTTACCTTGTAGGGGCGAAGCATTCGGGTGATAACCTATCGCTGAAAGCAGTTCATATTCTGTCCGAATGCTATACGCCCTTACGATTAATAAATCGGTGTTCTAGAGAATGTTTCTAACTGAGATGGGTGAAGTGATGGAAGCTAATAAACTAATTCCGAAAATTGCAATTATTACCCCTATAATAGCTCTCAAACTGACTTTTTCACCCATAAAGATAGCAATGGGAATTACAAGTATAGGGCTGGTTTGCATGAGGGTTGAGGCAATACCCACGTTAGTTAATTTAATGGCTGTTTGTTGTAACCAAATTCCTAAATAAGTGCCTAAAAAAGCAGCTAAAAAACTGGCTAATATAACTCGTTTTGACTGCCAATAAGGATATACAAAGACGTTATTTCTCTGATTGGGCAAAAATGCCCAAATTAAAATTATTAATACTCCGGCAATTAATCTGAATAATGCTGCCCACAAAGGGGAAATATTCGTACCTGTAAATGCTGCACGGGAAAAAACAGCACCGATGGCGTTAGCTACTGCTGCTAACAAACCTAACCCTATTCCTGGCCATAGTTGTGTGGTTGCACCTTCACCATTATTACTGACTCTTTCGGTAACAACCCAAGCAACACCCAAAATAGTGAGTAAAATACCACACCAAGCATTGATGTTCAGACTTTCTTGGAGAAAAATTGTAGCAGCGATCGCACTCATGGGAGGGGCTAAAGTTCCCAACAGCAAAACCCGACGTGCGCCTAGTCTGTTAATAGCTGCTAAAAAAGCTGTATCTCCTAAACCAATACCTGCTGCACCACTGAGGAGTAGAAATAATAAGTTTAAGGGTGCAAGGGTGGGTAAAAAATCACCGCTGATGACGATTGTAATTAGCAACAGGGCGATCGCTATTATGCCTTTGATTAAATTTAGCTGTAAGGGCGGAATGCGTTGCCCTAATACTCCATATACCACGGAAGCGATCGCCCATAAACAGGCAGCAGACAAGGCTGCTAATTCACCTCTACCATTAGTTAAGCCAATAACTAAGAAACTATTAAAAATGATCTTAACTCCCCAAATAAGCCTGGAAACTATTTTTATAATATATCAAATATATATTAAATAATAATGGCACTCAAAATTAGCACTCTCAGTTCACAAGTGCTAATTTTTTAAAAAATTTTAAAAAATTTTAAAATCAGTAGATTGAACTTGTAATTTCTGTTTTTTGGCGTTATATTTGAATATATAGCAATCATATTTGATGCTGAAATCACTCATAAAAAATTAAATAGTTTACAGATTCCAGTCAATAGACTAACAACTCAACAGATTTGGAGGATGGGCATGAACTATACTTTTGACATTGTAGGAGTATCTCCAATTTTATACTTTTTCAATCACCAACAACAAAGTTTAGAAAAACCTCTACACCAAAAAGTTGAATATTTGGGAACTCAAACTTGTACATTAGATGCGTTTCTAGAATCTGTAGAATCAGTTCCAACTGCTGGTAGTTGGAATTTAGATCAAGTGGTAGATACAGTGATTGAATTTTGGTTGAATAATGCAGAGACTATTCAATATTGGAAAACTAGATTACAAGATGCTGGTAAAGATAATTTGCTGGTGGCTAGAGTTGGGGAAATTACAGCTTTACAAGCAGAATTTGAATCTCTGTTAGGTAAAAATTGGTGAGTCATTCGATTTTGGATTTTAGATTTTGGATTTTGGATTGAATCTACTCCTGACTCCTGACTCCTGACTCCTGACTCCTGACTCCTAACTCCTAACTCCTTACCACATTTATTCGTTTTCTAATGCTTGCAAAATTTTCCGATATAAATCTTCTACTTTCTGTATTTGCTGCTCTCCCAGTAAGGCATAATGAGCTAAACCAGGGGCGCTATTAATTTCCAACAGAGTATAATCTACAGTATAATCTACTATGGGTTGAGTAATATCAGCGGTGAGAATATCTACACCTGCTAATCTCAAACCCATATCTTTAGTGATATTAATCGCCAATTTTTGAAAATCAGGATGAATATTTTCCGTGAAGTCTATTGCATCACCACCTGTAGATAGATTTGCGTTGTCTAAAAGATAAATTAAAGTATCTTCAGCAAGTACACTATCAAAGCTCAGATTTTGTTTGTTTAATTTCTTGATAATGCGGAAATCTTCGACATCAATTAATATTTTTTCCCCTGTTTTGATTAACTGTTCACGTTTATTTTGTAGTAATTCTAAAATAGTAGATTTACCATCACCAGTGACAGATAAAGGTATTCTTTGATAAGCCGCTATAACTTCATTATCTAAAACTAAAATCCTAAAGTCATTACCTTGATAAAATCTTTCTACAATTAAGACAGACTGAGTAGCAAGTATTTTTTCTGCTACTTGATAATATTCCTGTTTATTATATACTTTAGTAACTAAAATTCCTAAACTGAGATTTAAAGGTTTAACAATTACAGGGAATCCTAATTCTTGGGCATAGTTCCAACCATCATGGATATTTCTGGGGTTGGCGACTTTTGCACACATTTTATCATTAAAAAATGTTTTTCCTTCCGTAACTTGATAACCAAGTTTACCCAAAAAATAATTAGAAAAGGCTTTATCTTGTGCTAAATTTGCCGAACCAAAACCATTAATATTGAATCTCGTGTTATCAAAAACGGTTATTTTCCCATTTTTAAACGTAATATGTCCAATTAGTTCATATTCAGGTTCTATTAAAATAGAAGCGCCCATTTCTGTAGCAACTTTTTTTAAAATTGATGCAGTGAATTTCATACAACATTCCTGTTTAATGTATCAGATGATTTCCCAGATTAGTAGGGGGCAATACGCAATATATATTCTCACAAATTGTAGATTCATGCTACAATGATTTACAAATTGATATGTAATTTTGTCTAAGTAAGAGGTAAATTTTTAACGAAAAATGTTGTTTTATTTACCAAGCATTCAGCACTGTTAATATTAACTTTATTTGTGTATCGTGAAAATTCTGGAAATAATATTTTCTAGGTTTTATTGCCTAGTAAAAACAAATTGTTGCACTAAGTATTGACAATCCAAGAATTATGTAATAACAAAGTGGCATCATCAATTAAAGGCGCTAGTGTTATTCCCCCTAAGAGACACACTAACGCCAATCAATCAAATTCATACGGATAATATAATCATGCCACAAAACACAGATGACAAAGATACCAAATCAAAAAATCCAGCAATTTCTTATAGAAATCGGCTGAATAGTTGGGCTATAGCTCGTGTGGTTGCGAATCAAGAGCGTATAATTATTGCCAGATTCCGTAGTCGTTCAGATGCAGATGGTTATATTCAGCACTTGCGTCAACTCATACCTGATGGTTCTTTCGAGATTTTCTTTGATTCTCAACGGGAAGCAGCAGCGATTTAAGCTTTGAGTTATCAATTGATAATTGATAATTGACAAGTGACAATTGGCAATTTTTTCATTCAACGTTTAAAAACTTCCCTTTACAGGGTAAAAAGCCAAAAATTTCGCTTTTTCAAGCCTCTCCTTTCAACGGAGAGGTAATTGTCAATTTTTCATTGTTAATTGTCCATTATTGAAGTGATCCTCAGATTCCCGACTTCGCAAAGAAATCGGGGATCTATATCCGAGTTGAGGAACTGGCTAAACAGTAAGCTACGGTTTCTAATATTTTGAGTGCTTGTAAGGAACTACGAATCAAGCGGGTAGCAGCTAGGGGTTTACGGATGAATGTTAAGGCCAGGGGTAGAGGTTGAAGTGAACCATCGGCACTAATGGCTGTTGTCAGGTCAGGTATATCATAGAGAGTATCATCACTAACGACTCGTAATATTGCGGTTGATATCCCCAGTGGCTGGAAAAATTCTAAGAATGTGAATCCTTCCATATCAACAACATCAGCGCCAGATTGTAGATGTAAATTTTGTTTTTCTGCTGCTAGGGATATGACGCGATCGCTCGTTAATCCCTGAACAAAAGCTACTTTATCCCCAAGTTGGTTATATATCTCTGTGATCAAGGTGCGATCGCACTTTTGCAGATTTCTTTGATACATACAATCTCGATAGAGAACTATATCACCAACCTTGTAATGCTCATTTAAACTGCCACATAAACCCATTAGCAGCACGCGTTGATTGAGTTGATTTAAATGTTGACAATTTTTTTCCAAAAACTGGTACAGTGATTTCATTCCCAGGGGTATTGCTATCACCTGCGGTTGCAAACCTTTAACACGACTTAAACCACGACAAACGGCTTGGTTTTCTGCTCCTTGGGGTACTAAAATTGTGTTAATCATTCCTGTTATTTTTAATAAGCTGTTATACAGCTAAATTGTATAATCCTAATATTCTGAACTCTTGTTTAACAGGCAAGATGCCTGTTCCACTTATACAAATTAAATGCACAACAGCTTACCCTTTGGTAATACCAATTCTGTATGAAGATGCGCTAAATTATATAACGAACCGCAAAGGACGCAAAGAACACAAAGAAAGAGGTCAGAAAATTTAGCGCAGGCTCATAAAGAAACGGTATAAACTGCTTTGTGTCTAAGTACCTTCATAGTTAATTTAATATGTTTTTTAATCTTTTTCAAAATCCTCAATCAGTAAATTCTAATTTTCAAGTAATACCTAATTGGTATGTAGCTTATGGAAAATTAGATAATAATGTAGATGCTTTAAAAGCAGATTTTACCTGGCAAGATCAACAATTTGCTGTTATTTATGCTTCCGAAAATTTTGCCATTAGTCTTAACGAAAGATTTGTATTAGTTGGTGATATATGGTTAAGTAATCGTTTAGAACTCCTCCAAAGAATAAATATTGATTCTACCCAAAAAATCAGTAATCAACAAATAATTGTACAACTTTGGGAAAAGTATAATTTTCAATGTTTAACCCTATTATTAGGGATGTTTAACTTAGTAGTTTGGGATCGAGAAAAGCAAGAATTATATTTAGTCAGAGATGCCATAGGTAGTCGAACTTTATATTATACAACTAAAGGTTCAACTTGCTGGATTGCTCCCAAATTAACCACCCTTGCACCTCATAGAAACAATGACTTAGATTTAATAGCATTAAGAGATTATCTTTATTGTGCATTTGTTCCAGGAGAAAGAACACTTTGGAAAAATGTTAAAGAAATGCGTCCTGGCACACTTATAGAAATGCCTTCAAATCAAGTTTATCATTATTGGCAACTCCAAGAAAAAGTAATAGATGTTAATCAACCTTTAGAATGGTATAGCGAGAAATTAAATGCTTTATTAAAACAAGTTATCAAAGAATATTTACCAGAAAATCAACCTTTAGGAGTATTTCTTTCTGGTGGTTTAGACTCTAGCAGTATTACCGCATTAGCAGCAAAATTACATAACGCACCAGTGCATACTTATTCCATTCATTTTGGTACAGAAACACCCAATGAATTAGAATTTTCTAGCTTAGTTGCACAACATTGTCAAACACAACATCACATTTTAGAAATTACCTTTCGGGAAATGTGGGAACGTTTACCAGAAACAATGTTATATTTAGATGATCCTATCGGTGATCCTTTAACAGTACCAAATTTATTAATAGGTAAACTAGCGAGAGAAAATGTAGAGATTACATTAAATGGAGAAGGAGGAGATCCTTGTTTTGGAGGTCCAAAAAATCAACCAATGTTGATTAATAGTTTATATGGTACAATTAATAATCAAGATGCTTTAACAGCTTATTTAATATCTTTCCAAAAATGTGCTTTAGACTTACCACAACTTTTAAAACCGGAAATTTGGCAAAGTGTAAAAAACGAATCTTCTGTGTTTTACCATGATTTAAATGCCGATGCTAATTATTTAAATAGATTAATGAAATTGAACATTAAATTTAAAGGAGCAGATCACATTTTAACAAAGGTGAATAACTTAACTCAAGCAGCAAATTTACAAGGTTTATCACCCTTATTTGATCAACGAGTAGTTGACTTGAGTATGCAAATTCCCCCAGAATATAAACTTTCAGGAGTGGAAGAAAAAGCAGTTTTGAAAAAAGCAGTCAGTGATATTTTACCAGATACAATTATTCAGCGTCCTAAAAGTGGAATGATGGTTCCTGTACAATTAGGATTTAGGAAATATTGGCAAAAACAAGCGCGGAAATTGTTGTTAAATAGAAATAGTGAGATTTCCGCTTATATTAATCAGGATATTTTGCGAAACTGGTTAGATTTTAAAGGTGATATTTGGGGGCGTTATGGTGTTAAACTATGGTTATTGGTAAGTTTGGAAATTTGGTTGCAGGTAAATACATCAGTATTAAAGAAATAGTCAAATGTTAAAAGAACTTCATTTAAGGTCTGTTGGACCATCTGCTCAATTTGATGTTGAATTTGCCGATAGAGTTAATATCTTTACTGGTGATAATGGACTAGGTAAAAGCTTTTTATTAGATGTTGCTTGGTGGGTACTTACCGGAAATTGGGTAGAACAAATTGCTTATCCACAAAGAAATACAGAACAACACCCAGAAATTATATCCCAAATTGAAACTAAATATGGTTTAAAAGATTATCAAAGTGGATTTAATTTTTCTGAACAACAATGGTTAAAAAACCAGTTACCTCCAGAACTAAACGAGGTAGTTATTTTTGTTAGAGTTGATGGTAGTTTCTCAGTTTTTGACCCTCTTCGTAGTCGTGAGAGTGCTTATAATTTTACTACAGATACTCTTTGGAATGGCTTAAAGTTCAAAAGAAAAGTTATTTGTAACGGTATAATTCAAGATTGGGGAACATGGCAAAATAAACCACAAAAATCACCATTTCAAATTTTATCTAATGTAATCAAAAAACTTGCTCCCCATCCAGATGAATGGATAGAAATAGGAGAACCAACACGCGTATCTGTAGATGATGTGAGAGACATTCCTACAATTAATCTTCCTTACGGTAATATTCCCATTACCCAAGCATCAGCAGGAATGAAGAGAATTTTGGGACTTGCTTATTTATTAGTATGGACTTGGTATGAACACCTAAAAGCTGCTGAACTAACACAGCAAGAACCAATGAATCAAATAGTTTTACTAATTGATGAAATAGAGTCTCACCTGCATCCTCGCTGGCAAAGAGTCATCTTACCATCTGTTTTATCAGTAATCAATGATGTATTACAAGATATGCCTTTTGTCACTACTCCGCCTATTTTTATTCCTTACCGCATCGAAAATATACAACAAAATATGAAAATACAAACTTTAGTTACTACTCATTCTCCACTGGTTTTAGCTTCATTAGAACCACTTTTTGATGAAGATAAGGACAAATTATTTCTATTTGAAATGCAAGGAAAAGACGTTGAACTGAATGAAATTTTCTGGACTAAACAAGGAGATACAGTAGGATGGTTAACTTCCGAAATATTTGGACTAAAACAAGCGCGTTCTCAAGAATCAGAAATTGCTATTGAAGCAGCAGAAGCGTGGATGCGTCATAATGATATGAGCGATTTTCCCGAACATTTGAAAACACAATCACAAATACATCAAGAACTGCTAAAACTTTTACCAGGACATGATCCATTTTGGCCGCGCTGGATAGTCACAGCAGAAAGAATCAATTCAGGTTTATAAGACTTATACTAAAGATGTTAAAGTTTAATCCACCACTAGAACCGCAAGATTTTGATGAAAAAGTGCGACAACCTGGTAATAATTGGTTAGCAAAAAATACAGATCATAAAAAAAGACCTATAGATTATTGGTCAAAATTCAAAAGTGATTTAGCTGATGGTTTTAATAATCTTTGTGGTTATAGTGTCATGTATGAACCTGTAGGAACTTTAGAGCATTTTTTATCTTGTGAAAATCATCGTCATTTAGCTTATGAATGGAGTAATTACCGTTTTGCTTCTGGTTGGATTAATAGTAGTAAAGGTACTCTTGATCACCAAGTTCTTGATCCCTTTGAAGTGGAAGATGAGTGGTTTGAAATTTTGTTACCTTCTCTTCAGTTAGTTGTTACTGATAAAGTACCACCTGAGAAACTAGAAAAAGCAGAATTTACTTTAAAAAGATTACGTTTGCAAAATGGCTCACAAGTGATGCGCCAGCGTCAAGTATGGTATAATTTATATTGTGCTGGTAGTATTGACTTAGAAGGGTTAGAAAAAATGGCTCCTCTAATTGCTCGTGCAGTTAAAAAACAACAAGCAAATTCTGACAAAGAATAATTAATTAGGGTTTGCTGAATAAACCTAAAACCTTGATATATCAAAGGTTAGAGGCTGATAAACAGGAAAAAAGTGCAAGGGTTTTGAAGGGTATACCGGAAAAAGTGTGCATTTTTTGGGATTTCAA
>NZ_BJCE01000148.1:0-13691 GCF_005402885.1 Sphaerospermopsis reniformis | reverse complement strand
TAAATCTTAACTTGAGAAATATCGCGTCTGGCTAAGGCGTGCAAGTCTACTGAGGGATAACTGCTCCCATGCTCCCGTTGAAGTAGAAAGTAAAGTCTAGCTTTGTCTAGGTTTTATATAGCAGGTAACAATCAATGGTGCAGCAGATGCTCAAGCGGGTAATTCAGTGGCTCAAAAAATTGTTTCAGAGTTTATTTGCTAGGAAACATAGTCCTAAACCAGTACAGCAGAATATTGAGAAAACAACCGCACCACCTCTGAGTGATACGGATCTAGAATTTCTGTTTACAGAACTGTTAGCAGGAGTTCATCAAGCTAGAGGCCAGGCTTGGGCGCAAAACTGGTTACATAAAATTGAACATCGTGTCAGCACTCAACAATGGCTAGATTGGCTAAATCACTTTGGAGAGAGATTATTAGCATCTACTAAACCTCATAATGAATTAGCGGCACGGTTAGTACAGTTGGGTGAGTTGGAGGTTGGTGAAGTTGGCGACCTGGCATACAATATTGGTATGCAATTGCTGACACGCACCCAAGCAGAACCTATTTGGGAATATGATGGACCCGATGCTGTCAGTCCAACTGTCTCTGAGGAGAATTTTCCAGAGGAAGAATACCAAACTGTGACTTGGGATGAATTATTGGTGATTTTGCAGGAAAATGACATCTTACGTCAGCAAATTGTACAAGATTTCGCTATTGAAAGTGATGACCCACAACAAATTATTCAGGTACTCATAAATAAATCTCAGACAATGGGTGAATCTGCTGGATCGGAAAAGTCAGATCAACCCATTCCTGAATGAATTGATGACAATATGATGACAATATTAGGTAATTAAATGATTTTTTTGACACAAGGATAGCTACAATCTAGGAGAAAGAAAATCCAAGAATGTGGCAAATGCTCAGGTGGCTATTGCAGTGGCTTAACAACTTATTCAAGTACCCCTTTGGCAGTCGTCGAACTCATGAGTTCAACGGCGATGAGGTGTCTATGGTAGAAAAGTCTCTACCAGAATTAACCAACGTGGATCTGGAAGTATTGTTTAATGAGTTGCTTGAAGGTGTACATCAAGCGCGGGGACAACAATGGGCGCTGAAGTATTTGCAGCGAATGGAACCCCGGATCACTGTTGAGCGTTGGATCGATTGGTTGCTGATATTTGCTGAAAAGTTGCTTTCTTCACCAGCGCCCAATAGTAAGATCGCAACGCGAATGGTACAACTGGGTGAACTCAACATCGGCAAAGTTGGAGAACTGGCATCGGAAATTGGCATCCAGTTGTTAAGCCGTGAGTTCTTAGCCCAAAACTTACCGCAAAATCTACAAAAAACTCCACAACCCGCAGCGGTGGCAACCACACCACCAGTAGAACCATCGTTAAAAACTCCAGGACAACGATTGCTGCGGGATTTGGGTGAGCAATTATGGCAGTATGAACAGAAGGAAACTGTAGATATTGCACCAGATATTGCACCAGATATTGCACCAGATATTGCACCAGTATCCATGAGATTGGAGGAGTCTTGGCCAAGTAATCTACAGCATTTGAGTGTCCAAAATGCAGTAGCAGAAATATCTGATGTGATTTATGAGTATGTAGGGGAAGAACACCCAGGGACGGTGAAAGCAGAAGTAGAGGAAGTTGTAGCCTCTCCCTTGGCAGAAAATTGGGATCAGTCGTTGACTAATTTGCAGCCACAAGTAGCCCAAACTCTGGATGAGTTGGTGATAAGGTTGGAACAAAGTATCAGTTTAGTTCAACAACTAGCTTCGGAATTAGCATTGCGTGATGCCTACGGTGGGCAAAGCCATCTTCCGGCAATAACTCAACGTCTGAGTTATCAACTGACTGTCACTAACCAGGCGGAAATCTTATTTTACCAAGGTTTACAACAAGCTAAGTCTGGTGATTTGTTGGGGTCTTTGGCTTTTTATAGTCAAGCTATTAAATTGCAACCAGAATCTTACGAGTATTGGTTTAATCAAGGGTTGACTTTGTTTCATTTACAAAGGTTTGAAGAAGCGATCGCTGCTTATGACCAAGCAATTAGTCTCAAATCTGATTTCTCTAAAGCTTGGTACAACCGGGGTAGTGCTTTAGGAGAGTTGGGTGATTTTGATGGGGCGATCGCTTCTTTTGATCAAGCTATAGAGTTTAAGTCTGAATACCAAGAAGCTTGGGCTAGTCGGGGTTTAGCCTTGCTCAAATTAGGTCTGATTTGGGAAGCTATTTCTAGTTATGATCAGGCTTTGAAATTACAACCCCAAGATCAGGAAACTTGGTATTACCGAGGAGTTGCTTTGGGGGTAGGTGAGCAGTTTGAAGAGGCGATCGCTTCTTATGACCAAGCTTTAAAAATTCAACCAGACTATCATGAAGTGTGGATTGACCGGGGTGTGGTGCTATTTAACCTCAAACGCTGGTCAGAAGCAATTGAATCCTGGGACGAAGCATTAGCTATTCAATCTGATTTTTACTTAGCTTGGTATAACCGGGGCATCGCCTTAGAAAACTTAGGCAGACGCGAAGAATCTATTAAATCCTATCAACAAGCCATTACCATTAAACCTGATTTTCACCTCGCTTGGTATAATCAAGCTGTAGCTTTGTTTTACTTGGGAAGACTTACAGAAGCTATTTCTTGCTATGACAGCGCCTTAGAAATTAAACTCGACTATTGGGAAGCTTGGCTTGGTCGCGCCTTAGCCGTGGGGAATGTGGTTAATAACAAAGCATCTCTGAGTTTACCCAGTAGCATAGCGAAATCTCATCCTACCCTCAATCAGGGAGGTTATGAGGGCAAAATAGCCACTTATGAAGAAGGTTTAAAACATCTCCGCCCTGATACCCACCCAGAAGGTTGGGGAAGATTGCATTTAGCACTGGGTAACACCCACTACGAACACGGCAAAAAGCAACCTTCACCCCGCTATTATTGGCAACAAGCGTTAACTGAGTATCAACAAGCACTATTAACACTCACTTATGAAGATTTTGCAGAATTGCATCTAGAAGTATTGCAAGCTGTAACCAAAGTGTTTGTTGCTTTAGGGGAAATAGAAACAGCAAAGGAATTACAAAAACAAGGTCTAGATTTATTACAACAATTACTAAATCAAAGCACCTGCTCGGAACAAAACAAAAAACAACTCGCTTTGAAATTTGCAGGTTTCATACAATTAGGAGTTGATTTAGCGGTAAATGCAGGTGATTTAGTAGAAGCTTGGGAAATTGCTGAACATGGCAAAAATACCTGTTTAAAACTACAGCTTTCTGGTGGGAGTAATGAAATTTATTCCCTCAACTATCAAGGGATTCAACAACTACTCAATCCGCAAACTGCGGTTATTTACTGGCATCTTAGCCCGGTTGCTTTACACACCTTTATTATTAAATATGATGCCCCATCACCGCTACTTTTATTAACACCTATCCAAGAGGTGGAAGTCATACCAGAAGCAGTAAAAAGGTTACTAGAATTTGAAAGCTGGCTAGACTTTTGGCAAAAAGAATATCAAAAATATTGCCAAAATCAAAACTTAGAAAATCCCCTGGAAAATTCCTGGTGCGTGGATATGGAAGGCAGATTATTAAATCTGCGGAATATCCTCAATATTCCCACCATTATTCAGGAACTGGAAGGAATTACCAATCTAATTTTAATTCCCCATCGGGATTTACACAAATTGCCTCTTCATGTCCTTTTCTCTCTTGCACAACCAGATGTAAATTACACTATCCATTATCTCCCTAGTATTCAAACGGGTTTGGATTTAAACACCAATGGGTTATCAAATTGGCAACAGCAAAAATTCCTAAGTGTGGAAAATATCAAACCAGCAGTTAATGAGGAAATACAGCAAGAAATACAATTTGTTGACTTTGCAGCAGCAGTGGTGAGACAGATGTTTGATAATTCCCAACACATCCAGGGTTCACAAGCGACAAAAGATAATTTAGAAAATGCCCTAGCCGCAGATTATAACATCTTGCATTTTACTGGTCATGCGGTTAACAATTTAAGTGAAGTTGCAAAATCAGCTTTAGTTTTAGCAGATGAAGATAAACTGACTTTATCAGAAATTAGTCAACAGACTTTTAGTAATTACAATCTGTTTACTCTCACTAATGCTGAAAATGTTAGTCATAATATTCAAAATATCAGCAGTGAATATGTGGGTTTAACAACTGGGTTGTTAAATAGTGGTGTTCCTTATGTATTGAGTACACTTTGGAATGTGGAATCATCTGCTAATGCTTTAGTCATTATAGAGTTTTACAACAGATTACTTTTTCATAACTCTCCAGTTACTGCTTTAGCGGAAGCTACAACTTGGCTAAAAGAAATAACTGTTGCAGAACTGATCACATGGTATGAAAATTTACTCAATAATCTGCAACCAGAAGAGTTGAAATTGAGGGATTTTGTCACGATGCAAATTGATAAACATCGCCAATTATCACCTCAACAACAGCCTTATAATCATCCTTACTATTGGGCGGGATTTATCATTGCTGGATGTAATTGAATGGATCTTAAAATTACACATTACCTTAAAAACTGTGCATTTTGGGTCTGATAAATTAGAAAATCTGGGGATAACAGATAGCTAAAACTATTCCCTATTCCCTATTCCCTATTCCCTATTCCCTGCCTCAACGAAGGGACTTTTTCAGCAAACCCTATCTATTTTAGATGAAATGTTGAAATTGGCAGTGGTGGTTAATTCTTTAGAGGATTTTCAACAGGCTTTGAAATCTGCAACATCAAATTGATAATCTCCGGGCTAGAATCTACTGTAGAGACGTTCCATGGAACGTCTCTACATTCTTTTTCGGAGAGGTCTAATTGACAATTATCAATTATCAATTATCAATTATCCTATCTCATATTTTGTTTTTTCTCAGCTTTCGGATCACGATTTGCTACAGCAGCTAATTCTGCATCCATTAAAGTTTTACCTGTTGCTGCTAAATAAACATCATCTAAACTAGGACGAGATTGGGCAATACCAAAAATGGGTAAACCTGCATTATTTAACGCTTGTTGAATAGAAATTAAAGCGTCATTTTGGGGAGTAACTACCAAATTTAAGGAGTTCCCTTGGGCGGAATTAATGATAATTTCTTGCACAAAAGGTAAAGATGACAGCAGATTTTTTGCTTTGTCTGCTTCTTCATTTGGTGAAAATTCGCGGATGCGTAAGGTAATGCGATCGCCTCCTACTTGATCTTTTAATTGGGAAGGTGTACCAGTGGCAATTACCAAACCCCGATCTATAATTGCTACCCTATCAGCTAAAGCGTCAACTTCTTCTAAATAATGACTGGTGATGACAACCGTAGTCCCCCCAGCGCGTAATTTTCGCAAAAAGTCCCACACCACAAAACGGCTTTCTATATCAAGTCCTACCGTTGGTTCATCTAATACTAAAACATCTGGGGAATGTAATAAACCAGCGGCCAAGTCTAGACGTTTGCGTAAACCACCGGAATAAGTGCCGGTTTTCTTATCTGCGTATTCCTGTAACCCGAGTAAATCTAATACAGTGTTAATGCGTTCTTTGATAACTTTACTGGGGAGGTGATAAAGTGCTGCTTGCAGTTGTAGCAGTTCTCGACCGGTTAAAACCTTATCTAAAGCCACCTCTTGAGCGACATAACCCAGCTTTTGACGTGCTAGTTTAGGGTTATCTAACACCGAGATTCCCGAAACTTCGATTTTTCCAGAGTCAGGGGTGGTGAGGGTACACAAAGCGCGGAGAGTAGTGGTTTTCCCTGCACCGTTGGGACCAAGTAAACCGAATATTTCCCCTGGTTTCACCTCAAAGGAGACATCCTTAACAGCGACTACAGAACCGTAGCTTTTTTTTAGATTTTCGATTAAAACTGCTGAGGCCATGACAGCAATAAATCCTAACTATACATTTCGCAACAATCTATTTTCTATTGTACGAGTTAGGCGTTAGGTGTGATGAGTTCTGGGTTTCATTTTGAGAAACTTGTTTTTTGGTATAAAGCAGTACAGTGTCTCAATCAGGATTTCCAGATTTTCAGAATGAACAGAATTTTGCAGAAAAAGCTGAGTTTTACCATGACACAAGAGTTAAGGGGTTCATTTTTTTTTATTTTTTGGGGCAATTTTGGGATAAAATATGTTTTATAGATGTTTGATAGTCTTTAGGGAATAGCCTAAAAACCTTATATATTAATATATACTAATAGTTTTAAAACAAGCCCGTGACGAGGATTGAACTCGTGACCTCACCCTTACCAAGGGTGTGCTCTACCACTGAGCCACACGGGCAAAATTGAAATTTACTTTTCGGGTTTTTGATGATTTATGAATTACAAAGCTGAGAATTTAACTCGACACTCAGCTATTGTAACCCATATCATCTCAAAGTGGTGGGCCGGGCTGGATTTGAACCAGCGTAGGCGCAAACCAACGGATTTACAGTCCGTCTCCATTAACCACTCGGACACCGACCCGCTTCGTTCCACTTTTCCTATAGTAGCAGCAGTTTTTAGGTTTGGCAAGGGGTTGGGAAAACTTTTTTTCAAAAAAACCGGAAAGGCTTAAATCACAACGGTTTCAGATGATTAACCCCTGAGTTAATCTGTTTCTTGCAGGGAGTGTAAGCGGTGATCAATGTCATTATCTCAAATAGTGTTTAAATGTGATAACTGTGGCTTTGAGATTGACAGAGATTTAAACGCTGCGATTAATTTAAAACAATAAGCGGTCAGATTGATCGTGTTAGCCTGTGGACTAGATAGTGCCGACACTGCTAGGGTGAAACAGGAAGAAAAAGCCAACTTTTGTTAGCATTAGTTAGCTTTTTTGTATCGGGTAAAATTCCAACCGATAACGATAAAGCGCCACCGGACGAGAACCTGCGGTAAAATAATCAGGATCTTGGGGTGAAAGGTACACAGCAGTCACTTGATCTGCTTCTATTGTTGGGTATAATTTGGGGTCAGATGTGGAAACTAAATGATAAGCTGTGGTAGATTCTACATTGTTAAAATAGGCACGAGAACCACCTTTAAAATATTGTTGAAAAACTTCTGCGCTGATAAATTTACCATCGGGATTTTTTTCGGTTGTGCGTGCGGTGACTACAGAAACTAATTGGCGATCGCCACGAAAAAAGGTAATTTGACGATTAGGAGATTCTGGATCTAATTTAACTGCTAATACAGCATCATCTCCTAAATAAGCTCTGGATAAGTTCAAACTGTTAAATACTCGATCAGCTACTAAAATTAGTGATTGTTGATTTTGTGATTGTTTATTTGTTTTAAAGAAAAGATTGAAACCTGAATTTTGTGGTTTAACTTTCACAAATCTCACTACAAAATTCACAGGTTGATTTAATTGACTGCGATTTGCTTCAAATCCTGGTGTGATAATATCTGGTGCTAAAGGTGCAGCTAAATCTACCAAGGTACTGGTGACATTCCAAGTTCCAGCTATCCAGTCAGGGTAAACTAAATCTCCCTTTGCGGGTTTGACTGATGTTAATTTTTCCCATTGTGTAAAGTTGGCTAATTTTTCGGATAATTCACCTGCTTTAGCTTCTGCATTGGTAAATAAAAAGAGGATGATTAAACAAAGACTTAAAATGGTTTTCAGGAACATAATCAACAACTCAAAAAAATCAATTTAAATTTCAAACATTAAATTTCCAACATTAATCTGATGTTAATCCTGTAAGGGTTTAGCACTGCTAAACCCCTACTTATGAATTTTGATGCAGATAAACGATTTATTGAATCAATCAGTTGCAAAAATTACAAACTTTCTAGCGGTAAAGGTTGCCAAACTTCACCGTATTTCTCCCGTAAAGCCAACCAATTTTCTACCTGTCCCGCTTCATATTCTCCGGGTTTACCCCATTGTAAAAATAGGCTTAATGCAGGTTCTTCTTTTTCATCTAAAAACCGGATAGCGTAGGTTGTAAAATTACCTCTTTTAGCTTCACCTGTTTCAAATTTCACCTTGGTGATTTTATCCATATTCAAATGAAATTCAAATCCTTCGGTGTGCATATTCGCATATTTACCTTTTGGTAATTCTGCATAAAATAGTTTTTCTATTTTTCCTCTAGCTTCTAATACTGCGGCGCTGCTAGTGACTATTAAACGCAAAGTTCCTAAATTTTCGCAAGCTTCCAAAAATTCTTTCAATGTTGTATTCATACGCCTAATGTAAATTACCAAAAAGGATGTCATCTATATTATAGATGTATTTTATACTATATATGATATTTTTGTCTGAATCAGGATTTGCAGGATTTTTGTTTTTATCATAATTTATAAGATTTTAGTCATGAAGATGCAGGATAAATCAGATATCTGAGGAAAGATTAGTGTTGTGAATATTGAATCATTAATTATTTGCAGCATCTTCAACAGCAAAATGAATTTATCTAACTGACAGTAATTAATATTAATACCTGAAATCTATATTTATCAATTATTATATTAATTACAGCAGATTGCAGATTAATCAGGTACAGAATATAACTTGAAACCTAGACAGAAACAGAGTTTTACTCCTGACTCCTGATTCCTGCTGTATCAATTTAAATTACATAATCCTGTGAATCCTTTAATCCTGGAAATCCTGATTCAGACAAAAAACTCAACCCAACCTACAGAATATTGACGAATATTTAACTCATCAAATCTTGAAACATCGCTGTACTTAAATAACGCTCCCCAAAAGAAGGCTGAATCATCACTATTAATTTACCTGCATTTTCTGGCCGTTTACCGATTTTAATTGCTGCACACAAAGCCGCACCAGAAGATATACCTGATAATAACCCTTCTTCTGTTGCTAATTTGCGTCCATATTTCATTGCATCTTCATCATCAACTTGAACCACTTCATCAATTAATTCTGGACGCAAAACATCGGGAATAAAACCAGCACCAATACCTTGAATTTTATGAGAACCAGATTTACCACCAGAAAGCACAGGACTTTTACTAGGTTCAACAGCAATAACTTGAAAATTCGGTTTTCTTCGTTTAATAACTTCCGCTATTCCGGTAATAGTTCCCCCAGTTCCTACCCCAGCAATTAAGATATCAACTTCCCCATCTGTATCAGTCCAAATTTCTTCAGCAGTGGTTTCTCTGTGAATTTTTGGGTTAGCTGGGTTGCGGAATTGTTGCAACATAAAAGCATTGGGAGTATTTACTACTATTTCCTCTGCTTTATTAATTGCTCCCCGCATTCCTTCAGTACCAGGTGTTAATTCTAAATTAGCACCATAAGCACGCAACATGGCGCGTCTTTCTTGGCTCATGGTTTCTGGCATGGTTAATATTAATTTGTAACCACGGGCGGCTGCTACCATTGCTAAACCAATGCCTGTATTTCCTGAAGTTGGTTCTACTAAAATAGTTTGTCCTGGTGTAATTAAGCCCTCAGCTTCTGCTGAAATTACCATACTTAAAGCAATTCTATCTTTAACAGATGCTGCTGGATTCATACCTTCTAGTTTAACAACTATTCTGGCTAATACTCCCTCAGACTGAGGAATTTTGTTGAGTTGTACTAACGGCGTTCTACCAATAAGTTCTGTTACGTTTTTAGCAATTCGCATTTATTAACCCCTAAAATTATCCTCAGATTATCCTAAAATTGTCAATAATCATTCTATCTCTTTATTCATCATACTCGGTTTTTAGATATTTTTTTGATAGTTGAGTAACATTTATTTTAAGAATTTTATCTATCAACATAATTTTCTTGTAATTCCTCACTTGATCAAAATCCAAAAATATTTTGCCAAAATTTTAATTGGTAAAATTTTAATTGGCAAAATTTTAATTGCTTTTTTGATTTCTTTAGTTTATTTTTAATTCAGTTCCAATTTGTCATGATATACTGTTATTTGAGTACAGAGTTCATCATTAAAAATCATCTTTAAATATCCTCAAGTATTTGCCCATAAAGCTTTACAGTTGAGTACAAAAATCCCCGCACCCCACCTGATAAATGCTAGTACCCCCCATTACAAATACTAGCACCTCTACCCTCAAAAATTTTTATAATTCTTACTAGATAAGACTTACAGCCTTTGAGTACAACTTTAATGATTTTAATAATTTCAATTCTGGTGGGGTAAACTGTGTGCTAGGGAGGCAACTGATATAAACATTTATAGGATTTACGCAGAGATTCCCCTCTACCCCCCGAAATTCCTAGACGCAAGTCTGGTGAACTAGGGGGGACTTCTTAACCATAATTAAATGGTAATCTCTATTCACAAGCGGTTAAATTCTGTCAGTATTATTGATTACTAAATCTAGCATATTTTAGGAGTGGATTGGGATTTTTTATGAATTTTTAATTTCAATTGCTTGATCAACATTTATGAGATTCGCTATTTACATTTGTAACTGATCAAACTGCTGGGTTTAAATTTTAGATTTTAGATTTTAGATTTTAGATTCACAGCAAAATTTAAATATTAGGTATTATCTACCAATTTTATATTTTGAATCTAAAATTACTACATCAAATCTAAAATGTGATAGCTGTTTGAGAAATGGCAATCAGAAGGTGCAGCAATAACCCATAAATTACCTTTAATTAGATTTTATTACTGGGTAATTGTAACCTAGCGAGGTAGAGCAAACATGAAATTAAAAATTTTCAATGTGCTGACAGTTGGTTTGGTTACTTTAGCTGTACTTTCTCCGGGAATAATAGTTTTTAATTTAATTTGGGGACGACATCTAGAGTTAGTTAAGACACAGAATTTATCTTGTGAATTCACGAAAATTAATCAAGGTTATGCTTCTTTTTCTTTCTCAAATCAGAGTGTAAATACTCTGGAATCTCTAACTCAAAAAAAAATACCTGCAAATAATTTTTTTCTCCAACTGCAAATGATTGTTGAACAATATAAAATCGTCACAATTTTGCAATGGTTGGTTTTAGCTACACCTATTTGTATTGGTTTGGGAATCATTGCTTACGATAGATATCTTGTTTATCGTGCTGCTGTTTTCAAAGCGCAAGTAGAAATGTTAGAAAGACTTTGGCAACAAAGTATTGAACAATAAATCGTAAGAAGTCAGGAGTCAGGAGTCAGGAGTCAGGAGTCAGGAGTCAGGAGTCAGAATATTGTTTTTATGAGGGATATACTTCAAGCAAGTTTTTCATAAATTATGAATCATGACTCGAAAACTCTAATTAATTGTCAATACTGTATCCTGAATCCTGAAAATAAAGCAATAATTTTCAAGTTTCTTGTTCACCATAAAGTAAATTACCATGTCAGAAGAACGCCAAACTCAGTATTTTAATTTGATTGATGAATTACTCAGATGTCCTAATGGACAAGAACCAGAAGTATTGGAAGCTCAACCCGAATTAGTTGATTCTGGTTTGATACATACAATGCTACAAGTTGCGACTATGTTTGCCCATGAAGGTAATCAAGATGGCGCTCAATTTTTATTTTTTATAGCTAAAGAATTAGCGAAACAATTAGGTTTATATCCTGATGTTTCCAATGAGGTTGCACCTCAGGAGTAATAATGCTATTGACTTCAACTGATGCAGGAAAAATAGCTTTAGAATTTCTCTTAGCAGACTGGAACATTGCGGAAGAATACAGAGATTGGTTTACTATCATTAACTCGCAATTAATGGGTGAATATTGGTACATTGTAGAATTGGGTGTGGAAGGTTTTCCTGATAAATGGTTTATCCAAGTTTATGATACAGGAGCCTGTGACCCAAATTATACATTTATGTCTCCTATCTCTGGTTCTGAAGGATATATGGATTTGAAAAATCTACCAAATATTCTCGCTGATGTTTTAGTCGCTGAACGCAATTCCCGATAAGGTAAGAATTCAGGAGTCAGAATGTTTGATAAATACAGGACTTAGTTCAAAATTTATTTGTGCTATACAGTTCAGTAATTTTGAATTAATTATAAATGGTCATTATATTAGAGGTGATGCTTTTTTAAAGTTCACCTCTTTTTGTGATTGGTGACTGGTGACTGGTGATTGGTGACTGGTGACTGGTGACTGGGAAAATACAAATAATTTCTCCCTGACTCCTGACTACTAGAAATTAATATTTTATTTAGAAAAACCTGCTAAATTGTCATGTTTAAATAACAAGATTATGTTATACTAAATAGTAGTGATAGACGCTACAGAAATATCAATCAGAAATATCAGTCAAATGATTGCTGAAGATATCCTAGCTCAAGAATTCACACGAATCTTAGACCATTATTACCCTGACCTTGGGGAAATATTGGAAAATTGTCATGTGAAAGTTATAACCTCTTTTTGGGGACGACCTGCTAGACGCTTTCAATATATAGGAATTTATTGTTCTGATGACATCATGCCATTAGTACAATCACAAAAAGAAATATTGAGGGAAGTAGCAGAAAATATGGGACTTATTCAGGTAGTTTGCATAAATGCTAAAAGATTGCTCCGCGATCCACTATCTAAATTAAGACAGTCGGAACCGCGTTTATGGTTGGATTTGCATTTAGTGGCGGTCTAGAATATAGCCAATCATGAAAATAGGACTTTTCTGCAATATCGCCAGTGTTGATGATGATGTAATTAGATATGCTGCTGACAATTCTTTTGGTTTAATGGGGAGTCCAACTTTTTCTCTTTTGAGATTGAGAAATACTGTCAACATATATCGACAAATCAATAACAGTGGTGCAGATCAATTTCTGTTAGCGCGGTTCTTTTTTGTGACTAAAACTGATGATGAAGCGGTAAATAAAGCCTTACCTTTCATCCATAAATTTAGCCAGAAAACCATAGCTAACTCGACTCAAGTAATGCAGAATAGTCCCCATCCCCAACAATCCTATTATCAAACAAATATCTGTTATGAAATAGATTATTTGCTGGAAAATTGGATAATTGGGGATGTTCAAACCTGCCGCGACAAAATCCAGAAATTCCAGGACGAATAAAATCTCAGCACAATAGCACTCAAACCCTCATCTTTATTTCTGTAAAAAAATTTTGAGAGTTTGCAGCGTTACAATCAAGAGGTGCGAAATTATGTCTAAACTGCCGTTACTTCCTCCTGATGATTTACCTCCCGTAGAGGTGACAAAACAGGACGGAATGTTACAAATGGAATTAGAGCAGTCTATTGGCAGATGCTTTTATTACGCTTGCGATCGCATTACCCAAGTCTTGCTATCTAACTGTCATTGGTATATCACCAAAAACGGTAATGCTCTGTTATTAATTATTGACGCTCCTGATATAGTATCTTACTGGCATATAGTCAGCAATATTCCCCAATTTGGTAAAAGTTTAGAACCATTTACCAAAGAAGCAAAAGTTAGAGTTTATCCGCCTTTTGGTAAAGGAATGCCCTTTGAAATTGGCGTAAATGAAATCTCTGCTTATCGAGATTGGTTATAGTTTGGTAATGGGTAATGGGTAATTGGTAATGGGTAATGGGATAAATTATCCTATCTTGTGGGATAGGCATCCTGCCTGTCCTTTATTTATGATTAGCTGAATAAACCTAAAACCTTGATATATCAAAGGTTAGAGGCTGATAAACACAGAAATTAGTGCAAGGGTTTTGAAGGGTATACCGGAAAAAGTGTGCATTTTTTGGGATTTCAAGAGATGGCAAAG
>NZ_BJCE01000147.1:0-13910 GCF_005402885.1 Sphaerospermopsis reniformis | reverse complement strand
ATCTCTTGAAATCCCAAAAAATGCACACTTTTTCCGGTATACCCTTCAAAACCCTTGCACTTTTTTCCTGTTTATCAGCCTCTAACCTTTGATATATCAAGGTTTTAGGTTTATTCAGCAAACCCTACTTAAACCCGCCATAAGTCTCACACTAATAGATCAAGTGTTGAGATTAATGACGGGTTTCTCTATCGGCTTCAAGGTACTGGTAATAACTACAAAAAAACCTAAACCTTAACTGGCTGTTTGACGGTTTCTGTCGCCTGATAAGGATGAGAATTGTTAATAGGTTGTGGTCCTAAGAAAGCTTCCTTACCTGTAATCAATCGAGAACGACGATTACGAGTAATATAATTCCATGCCCACTGAATTACCACTACCATCTTAGTATCAAACTCAATTAAGAAATAGATGTGAATTACTAGCCAAAATACCCAAGCAATAAAACCTGTAAGTTTCAGAAAACCTAAATCTACTACCGCTAAATTTTGCCCAATCATTGCTAAACTACCAACATCGGTGTAATGAAATGGTGGCAAAGTATGACCATGAAGCCGTAGTAAAATCAACCCAGCAACATATTCTCCTTGTTGTTTAGCTACAGGTGCAACACCGGGTAAAGGTTTACCAGTTTGATGGGAGAAATTAGCTAAATCTCCAATCACAAAAATGTTTTTGTAACCTTTAACAGTCAAGTCTGGTTCTACAACTACTCTACCAGAGCGATCGCATTCTACACCAGTACGATCTGCTAAAACTTTCGCCATTCCAGAAGCTTCAACACCTGCCGCCCATAATACAGTTTTGGCGCTAACTTGTTGTACTTTATCACCTTGTTTGAAAGTAACAACATCATTTTCAATATTTGTCACCCTGGTTTGGGTTTGAACCATCACACCCAATTTTTGTAAAGATTCTGTTGCTGATTGCGATAATTCTGGTGAAATATGAGGAAGAATGCGATCGCCACCTTGCAATAATAAAATTTTCGCTTCTGAAGTGTCGATATTGCGGAAATCTTCTTGCAGGGTTTTATATGCCAACTCAGCGATCGCACCCGCTAATTCTACCCCAGTAGGACCACCACCCACAATCACAAAAGTCAACAAAGCACGGCGTTTTTCAGAATCAGTTTCATTTTCTGCTGCTTCAAATGCAGAAAAAATCCGCCGACGCATTTCTATCGCATCTTCTACAGTTTTCAAACCAGGAGCTAAGTCTTTCCAATTATCTTTCCCAAAATAAGAATGGTTAGCACCTGTAGCCACAATTAAAGTATCATAAGGTACGATTTTATCACCCACAAATACCTTTTGTGTCTTCGGATCAATATTATTTACTTCTCCCAGCAAAACTTTTGTATTTTTACTTTTTCTGAGAACAGCACGCAAAGGAGAAGAAATATCAGCAGGTGATAACGTACCAGTGGCAACTTGATATAAAAGAGGCTGAAATAAGTGAAAGTTCCGTTTATCAATGAGAGTAACCTTTACATTTCTATTAGCAAGAGATTTTGCCGCATACAGTCCACCAAAACCACCACCAATGATGACAACCTCATGTTGTTTATTCTTTTCAAGTGAAACAACCATAAGAAAATATTCCCTTTTGTTAAGAAGCGTGTAACTTTTCTTAACAAATATGTAACAAAGTTATAAGATAGTTTGCCGTTTCTTAGAAAACACTTGACAAAATAATAAAAGTAGTTAAAGTAACTAAATTTGTAATAATTCAGTATTCAGTATTCAGGAGTTTTTTATTTTGGATTTTGGATTTTGGATTTTGGATTGTTTTTGTTAAGTCCAATCTAAAATCTAAAATCTAAAATCTAAAATTTTCTTCCCCAGTCCCCACTCCCTGCCAATACCTAACTACCAATTCCTTCACTGGGTGGTAATTTTTCCGGTGGTGCTTCTGCTGGGGGAGCAAGTACAGCATCTGGGGCGACTTCCTCAACAGAAATAGGTGGTTTTTCCTCGGTTTCCTCTTGCGCTTGTGCGACTAACTCAGGAGTCGGAGGAGTTGGATGTGTTACTTCTGAAACAGTTTCAATTTTGGCTTCAGTTTTGGTTTCAGTTTGACTAACTTCCTCACTGACTTCTGCTGTTGGTGTAGCCGTTTCAGATGCAGGAACAGTTACCACTTCGGTTTGACTGACTTCTGCTGTTGGTGTAGCCGTTTCAGATGCAGGAACAGTTACCGCTTCCATTGGAGATGTTGTTTGGCTTGGTTGTTCTGCAACAAGAGTAGTCTGATCAACAATTGTCACAACAGGTTTTTCTGGAGGTGCTACTGGTTGTTTATTCCCTACTTGTTGTACCTTACCTTTAACACCACTAAAAACATTAGCAATTAACGATGATAACTGTCCCAGCTTTTCCTGTAAAGAAAACTTAGATACCTGTTCTTGAATACTCACTTTAACTAACTCAGGACTGGGAATAGGCGTTTGTTGTACCTCTGGTGTAAGTTGACGACGCAGAGAAAGAGTTTGCCAACCAAACCACACCAAAAGCGCCACACTAGCTATATGACCCAGTAATAAACCCCCAGTAATGCGTGATGCAAAAATCCATAACACCAAAGCGTAAAATAAACCTACACCACTCCAGATAAAATCATTCTTGCGGTGAATTTCCGGGAAAAAGAAAGCAGCTATGTAAATAGCTACACTGCCAATTCCCACTACTAACGCTAGGATATAGGCGAGCATTTTTTTAACTCCTTCAAGGTTATCATGTGCCATATTTCCATTTTGCGAATTTTGTTATTGATTTGTCATTGAATTGTTGACTCAGATACAAATCAAAACCAATTCTTGGTGTTAGATGTGATTTTTGTGATTTTTGCCATTTACCTCAACTCTTAATGTCTTCTTTAGGAGTGAAGCCAAAATCTCGGATTACCCTTAAAGATGAAAGCATCTGCAAGAGTTAGCCAAACCCAAAAAACATTTGAACTATGACACTACAAAGCTTTGGTGTGATTGGATTAGCCGTTATGGGC
Source organism: Sphaerospermopsis reniformis (assembly GCF_005402885.1). NCBI lineage: Bacteria > Bacillati > Cyanobacteriota > Cyanophyceae > Nostocales > Aphanizomenonaceae > Sphaerospermopsis > Sphaerospermopsis reniformis. Next base: position 10,904 of record NZ_BJCE01000147.1, on the reverse strand, counting down.
GAAAATATCGCTCTAAACGTTGAGCGTAATGGCTTCCCAATTGCAGTTTACAACCGCTCTCGTGAAAAAACCGATGCCTTCATGGCCAACCGCGCTGGAGGACGGAATGTTAAAGCAGCTTATACCCTGGAAGAATTTGTCGCTTCATTAGAACGTCCCCGCAAAATCTTAGTCATGGTGCAAGCTGGTAAACCTGTTGATGCGGTAATTCAACAGCTTAAACCCTTACTGCAAGAAGGTGACATCATTATTGATGGTGGTAACTCTTGGTTTGAAGATACCGAAAGACGCACTCAAGAATTAGAACCCACTGGTTTACGCTATATCGGTATGGGTGTGAGTGGTGGTGAAGAAGGCGCGTTAAATGGTCCTTCTCTCATGCCCGGTGGTACAAAAAGTTCCTATGAGTATCTATCCCCCATTTTCAACAGAATCGCTGCACAAGTTGATGATGGTCCCTGTGTAACCTATATTGGACCTGGTGGATCTGGTCACTATGTAAAAATGGTTCACAACGGCATTGAGTACGGCGATATGCAGTTAATTGCAGAAGCCTACGATTTGCTGAAAAATGTCGGTGGTTTGAATGCTGCACAGCTACATCAAGTATTTGCAGAGTGGAATAAAACCGACGAACTCAATTCATTTTTGATTGAGATTACCGCGAATATTTTCCCCTACGTTGATCCAGAAACCAAGATACCTTTGGTTGATTTAATTGTTGACGCTGCGGGACAAAAAGGAACTGGTCGTTGGACAGTACAAACTGCTTTGGAATTAGGCGTTGCTATTCCTACAATTACTGCTGCTGTTAATTCCCGGATTCTCTCTTCTATTAGAGAAGAACGGATTGCCGCATCTCAACAATTAACTGGTCCTGCTCCCACAATCTTTAAAGATACAAGAACTTTTGTGAACATGGTGCGGGATGCACTTTATTGTTCCAAAATCTGCTCTTATGCTCAAGGTATGGCGTTAATTTCTACCGCTTCTCAAGCCTATAATTGGGGTCTGAATTTGGGTGAAATGGCTCGAATTTGGAAAGGTGGTTGTATTATTCGCGCTGGTTTCTTGAATAAGATTAAGAAAGCATTTGACGAAAATCCAGCATTACCTAACTTATTGTTAGCACCTGAATTTAAGCAAACAATTCTGGATAGACAAGCTGCTTGGCGGGAAATAATTGTTACTGCTGCTAAAATGGGAATTCCTGTTCCTGCTTTTAGTGCTTCTCTCGATTATTTCGATAGCTACCGTCGCGCTCGTTTACCTCAAAACTTGACTCAAGCACAACGGGACTACTTCGGCGCTCATACTTACAAACGTATTGATAAGGAAGGAACTTTCCATACTGAGTGGGTTCCCATTGCTGAAGCTAAGAAGTAAGTTGTTTTTATTTAGTTACGATTGATGTTAGGGGCGGTAAAACCGCCCTTAGTTGTTAGATTTGTATTGAGTATGATGTATAATAAGTTAATTACTGGGTTATTGCTACTGCAAGCGATCGCCTCTAAATAAAGATTTTCTAATCTAATAAAATAATCACAAATTAGGAAATAGTAGAATGCACATCATTTATAGATTGAATGCTAACGAACTGAATAACAATTTTCTGGATAGTTTATAAAAATTTATTAATGATAATCAAATAATAAGCAAATTAAATTAACGTAAAATTACTGATATAAATTCAACGCAAAATTTAGGAATTACTTAGTATTTCCTCTGATTGCTACTGTCGGAAATGATTACTAAGCCAAAAAATCAATATATTTTTAATCTTTAAGCTTGATAAATTGTAAATTTACTTAAATTTAAAAAACACAATTAAACAAATTGGACAGTATTTATAACTAGATTGCAGCAATCAACACTTCGGTTTTTACTGAAATAAACTTAAAAAGCAACTAAAAAATTACCTCAAGAATCAGCTATGATGTGCTTGCAATTATGGTGAAATGTGATTATCATGACATTAGATAGGTGAATTGCGACATCAAGCAATAAAACACATATCAGTTATAGCAGGAGTCAGGAGTCAGGAGTCAGGAGTCAGGAGTCAGGAGTAAAAACCTCTTGTGGTCAAAGTTTGATAATAATAGACCTCTCCGAAAATAATGGTAGGGACAATTCATGAATTGTCCCTACAAGGATTTCAGGTGATGCAGATTTAATTAACGGAGATGTCTAATGATAATAAATTGATGTCCTAACTACTCTGTCTACAGCTATAAAAGACCATTGGCGAAAACAGGATAAATCATATCTTGCAGTATTCCCAATCATGAAAGAGCAAATAATTTCACAGTCAAGATCACATTAATACGATGAATAATCCAACTCCCAAACCCATAATCAAACGTCAAGAAGAGACTGTATTTGAACGTCCCAAGAAAAAAGGGGATAAAAGCAATTTTCGCTCTTTAAAGGAAGCATTTGATCTAGAAACTTTAGAAAAGAATCCTTGGGGACAATTTTTATTATTTATAGAAGAAAAATATAAAGATTTTACACCCCGACCTCATGAAGAATTGGCACAGAAAGCGAAAATCATCCAAAACGCTATTCGCATCTTGATCGAACATCATCAAGAGTCTTGGGGTGAAATATTAAGTATAATTCCCCAATCAGAAAAAGCGGAAGCAGATGAATTTTATCAGGAGATTTCCAGATATAAAAGACTCACCCCCCAGGAAGTTTATCAAGCATCACAGACAGCTATTCAAGTTATACTTAATCACGATAAATATGGTTTTGTAGATGGCAAGATAGATGCTGAGAGAATTAATCGTAAGACTCAACTGAATGAAGCGATAGATTACTTTCATAACAATCAAGATAAAACTTATTTTATTATTGCCCAACTACCAGAATTAGTTTCTGAAGATGCTAAACCAATGTTTGCAGCATCAAAAGCTTTTCAGCAAATAATTGCCGCCGGTCTAAATATTAAAATTGAAGAGTTTAGCATGTCTTTGATGAGGCGTTTTCGATTAACCCGTGCTGACATAAAAGATGACTATGCTCAATTTAAGGATCAAGAGAAGGATCAAATTGAGAGAGACTTGAGAACTCAAATTAATATTTTACAACAAGAAAAATTAGCACTGGAGGAGCAGTTAGAAAAAACTCGTAACCAAGCACGTCAAGAAGCTGTAATTGCAATTGCTAATGCTCTGCAAAATGGTAGACAACCTGCTTTAAATCAAATACAGCAGATGATTAGTTTATTAGAATCACAAGTTGAAGAAACTGGAGAACCTGAACTTGATTCTGATCAAGCTTTGACTGTTTTTATTATCCTCCGTAACCTGATGAAAATATTTCAGGAATTAGGAATTGAAAGTTATCCTAAATCCTTAAAAGGTAAATTACAAATTTCTCAAAATCAGCTTTCAGAATATGCCTATATCGAAGGAAATCCTTTTGCTAATGAGGAGGAAATTAAACAAGTAGAGTGTACTCAACCAGGATGGAAAGTAGGAGAAACAGTCATCACACCAGCAAAAGTTAGAGAGTTAAATAGCGATCAATAAAGGAAATTTTATCTTCAATATCCTAAAATCTAGAACACGGATTCATTAATCGTAAGGGCGAAGCATTCGGGTGATAACCTATCGCTGAAACCAATTGATATTCTGTCCGAATGCTTCGCCCCTACTGTCAACGTTCTAGTCGGTTTTAACCGACTTTAGCTATCAGACAGGGAATTTATTTCCTGGCTTGCTTCCATAACATATAATTCTGGAACTTCTAGAACATATACAGATTTTCAATCACCAAATTACCCATAAATACAAGGGAGAAAAAAAGATGTCTAATGTAGCTATCTTACTTGATCTTGATAATATTAGACCCGAACTGCAAGAAATAGAAGATATTTGTAGACAGTATGGCAATATCAAAGAACGGCGGGCATTTTCCAACACCCCAGCGTTACGAGCCGTCTATGGTAGTAGATTACGTGCTTTAGAATACCGCTTTGAATTAACTCCAGGAGTTGATATTGTTCGTCAAGAAGTTGATAATTTAATTTTCCGTACTGCGGAAGAATTAATTAATAATTCTCGTTTAAATATTAAAATCATTGCTGTAGTTAGCAATGATAATGACTATGCAAATTTATTTGCATCTTTGAAAAAAAAGGGAATTAAAACTGTAGCTATTGGTAATAACCAGATTGGAAATAGACTGCGAGAAACCGCAGACTATATTGAATTTCTGACTAATGTCCTAAAACCTACCTATTTGGGTATTGATTTAGGAACTACTAATACAGTGATAGCACAGGCAAAGCAAGCACTAATACAAAAATTAGCAGTCAATGCTATTGGTGTTTCTGTGAGAGGTGAAAATGGTGCATTACAACAAACACAATTGATTCCTTCTTCTGTGCGGTTTTCTAAATTAGATAATTCAGAAATTGGTAAGCACGTCCGTAGTCAATACTATGCTTTTAGAGATCAAACAATTTTGGCTTGGAAACATGATATTGGTACTCTCAAAGATGGTAAACCTTTTGAATATGAATTGACTATTGGTAAAATTAAACCAGAACAAGCAGCCAGCGAAGTTTTAAAATTTTGTCGTAAGAAGTTACTTGACTTTCAAGTTGATCTGGGGGGTGGTGTAGTAATTACTCATCCTGCATCTTATGAACCTGATGCGATCAAAGCAACAAGAGAAGCAGCTAAATTAGCTGGTTGGAAAGAAGATGATATTGTCTTATTACCAGAACCAAAAGCTGCTTTATATGATTTTCTGCATGGATTTCTACATGGAGATATTTTTGCTGATTTAGATACCAGTCGCCCTTTAAATATTCTTGTCTATGACTTAGGAGGAGGAACATTAGATACTTCCTTACATAAAGTGGAATGGAATAGTCAGATTTCTCAGTTTTTAATTGATGATATTGCTATTGGATCTCGCACCAGAGTTGGTGGTGATCAGGTTGATGAAAGAATTGTGGATTATTTATTTGCTAAAAATAGCAAAATTCAGAAATTATCTGCACCTGATCAGAAAAAACTCTGGCATGAATTAAGAATTTATGCCGAGAAATTTAAGCAAGTTTGGGGGGCAGAATATCTTTCTTATCCAGATAAAGAAGAGTTTAGCTTGCCATTTGATTATATTGCTTTAGATGGTAATTTTTCCATATTCTATAAGATGAACTATCGGCAGATGCAAGAGGCATTGAAAGACCTTTTGTGTTTAGATATTAAACCTGAGCTAATTAAAAAATTAGATCCAAAAACAGCTTTTGATGAATCTCCATTTACAGATCGGCGTGATACTTTTGTTGTTCCTGTTTTGGATGTGCTATTAAAAGCGAAAGATCGGTTAGGAAGTGTACCAAAAGTAGATGCTATTTTGCTCAATGGGGGGATGACTTATTTTCCCTTAATTCGGGAACGTTTAGAAAGACTTTTACCAGGAACTCTGATTTTATCACAAGGAAATCCAGATTTAGCTGTTGCTCGTGGTGCGGCACTTTACGCTTCTGGGACAATCAAAGGTGAAAATATTAATCCTACAAGTATTTGGCTGGAAGTACAAGATCCCAATAGTCAAGAATCAAAACTGGAATTATTAATTCCTCATGGTCAAAAATATCCTTATCGAACAACTTTGAATGGATTTCGTTTACCAGAGGAAAGAGGTTTGATTGAATTTAAAGTTTGGGTGGGTGAAGGTTCAAAACCAAACCAAAATACAACTTTACAACGTATCCGTTGTGTACATGCCAATGAAATTAGGGCTGCTAATATTCAACCTGGAGACTATTTAAATCTGGAAGTTGAATATACATTTGATGAGCGATTATGGTTGACACTTGTACATCGAGATCGTCTAGATTGTCGCTTTCAGTTAGTAGTTGAAGATGAACCCCAAAACGATCCAGAAACAAATCCTCCTTCTGGTAGCACAGGGGGAAATGGTATAGATATAGATAGATTCATACCTGATATTCTCCGCGCACGTATTGGTATTGAGATAGATCCTAGTATTCAGGTACAATTTACTCAATGGGGTAGAGTGTCATTAAGCCTTTCTCAAAATCCAGGTGGGAATGTTTATGATCAAATAAATGACCTAGAAAAGCAAACTCTTAAAGCTGCAAATCGTCTATCAATTGTTCAAAGTTTGTTGCAATGGTTGGAAATAGGAAATAATAATACTGACTTACAAAAAACAAGGCAAACATTGGCAGTCAGGGCTTTATCCAATATTATTCAAGCTCTACCTTCTGATGCTGCTGACTTTCAAACTAGAGAATTAGAGCAAAGATATCATAGTTGGATTTTGCGAAAATTTGAGTCTGGGTTATCTCAATTGCTATCTAATGATGAACTCTATTCAGCGATCGCCCATACTCCTGGTAAACTTTTGTGGTCAGATTTTGGCGAGTTAATTTACCAACAATTCTCAGAAATATCAAACCAAGCCCGCGCTGTTTATTTACTTAACTCTTTTGGCATTTGTGCTGAACCTTCTAGCAGAAATATCACTAGATTACAGTCTATTATTCAAGCTAATCAACATTTAGCTTTACGTCAAAAGGCTTTTTGGGCTTTAGCAAGAATTATCAGTCTTGGTCAACCACCAGAATGGCGAGCTACAATAAATGATGTGGAAAAAGTAGCATCTTTTGTTTTAGATCAGCTAAAAAATCGCATCACTGAACCACAGGTTGCTATTGATGCTTTAGTTTGTTTGAGTCAATGTTTGTTGTGGCATCTTAAAGGACATTTATTACATGAGAGAATTGTCAATGATATTTCATCATTAGGAAAAATATATCTACCTTGTCAAAGTAAAATGGAAGTTTTTAAACAAATTAAGAAGAAATTTGATAAATATTTGGATCTGATAGAGAAAATGACGAATATCGAAACAGTTACGGAGGAAGATGAAAAGGAAATAAAACGTTTTTTAGAATTGGTAAATAAAACATAATCTCAATAAAGTTTGCTTTTTATACCCCCGAATATCTTGGGAAAAAGGGACTAAATTTCTCAAAGTCACTATTTTCCCAGGGTATAAATAAAGGTATTCCCTCAAGAGATATGTTTCCTATTGTCTGAATTATGCATCGCTTTCCAAGCTCTTTTCAAAACTTTCTTAGTAGATAATGAAAAATCTCCTTTGTTCATCATCCAGTCGTAATAACCAGGATCTTTGGAAAAAACTTCTAACAAACTTTGACCTTTATATTTACCAAAGTTAAACAAAATAGCTTGCTTCTGTTCATCATAAATCAATTTATTACTAGGATCTAAAAAATTAAATGTAGTCAACTGACTTAAAACTTTAATATCATTAGTAATTGGTACAGGAACAGGAGAACCATCATTACTATATTCTACATTTTCATAACGTTCAATTTGTGCTTTAAAAACTTGATAGGTAGCACAAATATCAATTGCTGCATTATGCGCTCCCTCTAAATCTTGACCACAATAAAACCTATAAGCTGCTCTTAAATTGCGTCGTTCCATGATGTGAAAGATAGTTTGCACATCTACTAAATTTCTCCCTGATAATTTTAAACAAAGTCCTGCACGTAAAAATTCTTCTACCAGCAGAGGAATATCAAATTTATTGGAATTAAAACCAGCTAAGTCACTATCATCAAGGAAATTTAAATAGTCAACAGCAATTTCTGAAAATGTCGGCGCATCTTTTACATCTTCATCATAAATTCCATGTACTAATGAAACAGTAGGAGGAATAGGAATTGTGGGATTAATTATCTGGTTTTTCAGTTCTTCCCTTCCATCGGGAAATACTTTGAGGATAGCAATTTGTACAATTCTATCTTTGATTATATCTACTCCTGTGGTTTCTAAATCAATAAACGCCAGTGGTTTTAATAAGTTAAGTTTCATAAGGATTTGGGATTCTATATAATTGGTGTGTAATAATTGGTGTGTAATTTGACAAATAGATTATACGCAATTTGCACTCCCACTAGAACGTCGATTCAGTAATGCTAGGTAATCTGTTTTTACCTTGTAGGGGCGAAGCATTCGGGTGATAACCTATCGCTGAAACCAGTTCATATTCTGTCTGAATGCTTCGCCCTTACGGTTATTCGCCCTTACGATTAATGAATCGGTGTTCTAGGAAACTAATTAGAAAATAATTATATCACATTCCGTTATAATCAAGATCATACTTTACCAGGTTGTGAAGTTTTAAAAATATGAGTAATGAAGATAAAGCAAGGATGGATAAAATGGAAAATCAGCTTATTGATATGCGATTAGCGGTAAGTGCTTTATTGGAAACTGCTACTCATCATCAGCGTAATTTTGATACGATTCAGCGTAATTTTGAAACTATGCAGCGTAACTTTGATACTTTGGTCTTGGAAATTAGAGATATGCGTTCTGATATGATGCAGATGCAGTCTGAGATTAGAGAAATACAGATGGATGTGCGGGGTTTGCAAACTGAAAATCGGCGGATTCTTGATATTTTGCAAAATCGTCCTCCTGAACAGGAATCTTAATTTTTAGTGAATTTTAAATTAGTGAATTTTAAATTAGTGACTTTTAAATATGTATTTTTAGATCCCTGACTCCTTTAAAAAGTTGGGGATATTTTTAATCACAAATCATATAACTCTTTAAACCAATTGATAAACCCCTGCACTTTAGGATTGTTGGGATTTAAAATATTATACTTTATAGCTTGATGTATTTGTCTCCCTGGTTCATTTTGCCATGCTAACCAGGTGTAAATTTCTGCTTTATCAATATAAGATTCTTTAAATGTTGCACCTTTATTTTTTGCTTCTCTGACTACTTCCTGTGCATATTCCCAAAGATATTCTCCCTGTTCGGGAATCATATAACCTAAAAATGTTTCTAACATTCCTTCTATAATATTATTTGGCATAATCCAAACACCAAATTTTTGATTATCTGGTGTATTAATAATTAACCCATTTTCCGGTATAGCTTCAGGAAGATTAGGAATATTTGGTAAACAAGCATTTCTGATACTTTGCCAACGTAAAAACGCATCATCATCAGCATCTACCATTAAACCTAAATGTGTGCGTCCTCTAGTTTGCAATTCTGTGTATATGAGATCAGAAGTAATATTTTCATAACCTCCACATTCTTGAATTGATATAATTGCTTCTTCTTTCTTATTACCCCAGAAAATCCCATTTTTTTCAATTAATTCTGGTATCACTCGTAAATCATCTTGACCTTCAACTAATAATTTTTTAGGTTTATCATTTTTTGCCATTGCTAACGTACCTCCAATTCTCTTTCCGCAGCAATGACCATTTGAGATTCATTGAAAACTATACTTTTTGATTTATCTTTCTCAATTCTATGAATCCTAATACCATCATCAGTGACATTTTCTTGTTGTGCAATTTGGGCTAAACTTTTCCAGCAATCGCTATTATGTGTAGTTGCAAAAACTTGTACATTTAGTCTTTTAGCTGTTTCCCAAATCATTTTCCACATACCGGACATTGTAGTAAAATGAAGTCCGGTATCTATTTCATCTACAAATAAATAACCATCTTTAGCTGATACTATAGCTAATGCAAGTCCTAATATTCGCCACACACCATCACCCATACTTCCAATTGGTACACGCTGTTTTTTATCACTAAGACGGACAAAAAAACCAGTATGTGAGTCAGCAACCGCAGGACGTAATCTCGCTATCTTATTAGTTTTTTGGACATTTGCTGTAGCAATACGTTCAATTTTTGGATCAATTATTTTCAATGCTTCTGTTGCTAGTTCTTCTTCAGGAGTTAATACAACTTCCTCAAATAATTCTTTCATATTTGTAGTATTTAGAGAGGAAGCATTGACAAATATTGTCTTATTCAATTGATTTTTTTTGTCTCGGCTAGAACGTTTAATCAGTCTCAAGGATAAGCAATTATTATCTAACAGAGGCATATTTACAATTTCTTTAGCTTCATTTTCTCTATTCCAAATTACTCGGAAGTTTAGGCTTTTGAAATTACTTGATAATTCTTCAATAAGTTCTCTTTTTTTTTCTTCGTCTAACTCTTCTAACTCCTCTAAATCAGCATCAATATGTAACTTTATACTTCCTATATTGACAGAAAACTCTTCTTTAACATCGTCGTTAATTCCTGAAATAGAAAATTGACTATCAATATCAAATTGATGGTCATAAAATAAATGACAGACATCAAGTTCACGCTCTTCTCTTGGATCATCACTCCAAAAATACTCACCACGGTTAATCATTATTTCACCGAGTGGTTCAAGATTAGTTCGTGAACATAAAAGCTGAATAGCTTCTAATATAGACGTTTTACCGCTATTGTTTTCACCCACTAGCAGATTAATTCTACCTAGTTGTTGAAGTTCAAAAGATTTAAAGCAGCGAAAGTTCTCTATTTTTATACTTTTGAGCATAGTTTTTAATATGAAGATAATAGAGAAATAATGACTAAGTTGATTATATATCAAATCCCTGACTTATTAAATAAGTTGACCATATAAATGGAAAGTTTAGTGAAAGTTCTATATCATTTTATTGATCCCGCAAAGCCGCATAGAACAATGCTTCATAAATATCGGCTTCTTCCAAGTAGGGATAAGCTTTGATAATGTCATTTAAACTGTGCCCAGATGCCATTAAACCAACGATAGTACCAACGGTCATGCACATTCCTCGGATGCAGGGTTTAAGCTGTTGTGCATTTAATTTGTATAAGTGGAACAGGCATCTTGCCTGTTAAACAAGAGTTCAGAATTTGAGGGGGCGACAAGCAAGTTGAAACCAAGATAGGGAAAAGGTTTGAGGTGATAGACCCTCTGAAAAAATCTGGTGCTTATTGAGAATAGTATACAGTTATTAAGCAGATATTTATAGGGTGCAGT
>NZ_BJCE01000146.1:0-14081 GCF_005402885.1 Sphaerospermopsis reniformis | reverse complement strand
GACCTGCTCCTCGCTCAGCGATACGATCGATGATGACTTAAGAAGAGACGAGATGGAGGAATCGCTCATGTGCAAAGACACGGTACTCATGTGACTGACCGACCGCTAAGCGCAACGCTCATGTCTACGGACGCTATACTAGGTTCGTATCTAGCTATGTTGCCGTCTGAATCCGTACTCGTGACTACTGATTCCTATTCCCTGACTCCGTACTCCTGACTCCTGACTCCTGACTCCTGACTCCTGACTCCTGACTCCTGACTCCTGACTCCTGTTGTAATTACGAATTGCCATGTATTCTTTGTAAAACCGTAGCACCTAACAGCAGAACGATACTAGCAGCAGAAGCCAGGATCACAGGTAAAGTCATACCTTGTACCGTCATAGCCAGTACATTAAAAAACAAGGTGACAGACCACAAAGTAAAAGCCGCCCGACGTTGGGAAAAACCCCAGTCCAGCAAGCGGTGATGTAGGTGATCCTTACCGGGTGTACTCAAAGGGTTTTTTCTGGCTAAAAGTCGCCTAATAAAAACCTGAGTAGTATCTAAAACTGGCAACATCAAAAATAAAACCGTTGGTATCAGCGCAAAAACTGTACTTTGTTGCAACTTGCCTAAAATGCTAGTGGCAGCTAGAACATAACCGAAAAAATACGCCCCCGCATCACCCATAATGATCCTTGAAGGATGAAAATTGTGGCGTAAAAAGCCCAGTGCAGCACCACCCAAAGCAGCTAATACCAGGGTTGCTGCTGCTCGATTATCAAACTGAGCAGAAACCCCCAACAAACTCATGGCTGTAATAAAACTGATCCCGCCAGCTAAACCATCCATCCCATCCATCAAGTTAATAGCATTGGTAATACCCACTACCCATAACACCGTCAAAGCCATTGATAGCAAGGAGTCAATAGGAGTACCAAAAGTAACTTTCACACTGATACCATTAGCCACCAACAAAAGGGCTGTGATCATTTGCGCCCATAAACGCACAGAAGGAGGTAAGCCAAATTGATCATCAATAAAGCCAACCAAGACGAGAATAGAACCTCCTAACAAAATTGTGAGTACCTGAGCCAATACGCCTTGAATTTCAATGGGTCGTAGCAGACTAGCAACGACCACAGCCGCAATAACGCCTGCATAGATAGCCAAACCTCCCGCATTAGGTAAAGGTTCTCGGTTAAGTCGTCGGGCGTTTGGTTGATCAGCCCAACCTACCCGCAAAGCAAATTGACGGATAGTCGGAATTAAACGCCATGTAACCAGCCAAGCCAAAATAAAAGTAAATACTACCGCCAACCAGCCGGAGCCGCTAGGGTTAGCAATGCCAAGGGATCTAAGGGAGTTGTCTAAATTCATCTCCCGATACAATCATTAGTGCTAATGTCCAAAATAAGTATCACCTGTAATCTTAATCAATTTTTTATTGTTATTTGTTAAATTCAATAGTTGGAATAGTTAGCACTCCTGTCTTGTGAGTGCTAAATTGTCTAATGGAAGAGATAGAGAAAACAAACATGGCTAAGATTATTTCATTTGATGAGGAATCACGGCGATCGCTAGAAAAAGGCATTAACGCCTTGGCAGATGCAGTTAAAATCACCTTGGGACCAAAAGGCCGCAACGTCCTGTTAGAAAAAAAATTTGGTATACCCCAAATTGTCAACGACGGTATCACCGTTGCCAAGGAAATTGAACTAGAAGATCCTTTAGAAAACACTGGTGCAAGACTGATCCAAGAAGTGGCATCTAAAACCAAAGATACCGCAGGTGATGGAACTACCACCGCCACAGTTTTAGCACAGGCATTAGTTAAAGAAGGACTCAAGAACGTCGCTGCTGGTACAAATCCCATTGCCTTAAAACGGGGTATTGATAAAACCGTAGAAGCATTGGTAGCAGAAATTGCCAAGATAGCCAAACCAGTAGAAGGAAGTGCGATCGCTCAAGTTGCCACCGTTTCCGCCGGTAACGATGAAGAAGTCGGCAATATGCTGGCCGAAGCAATGGAGAAAGTCACCAAAGATGGTGTCATCACCGTAGAAGAATCAAAATCCTTAACTACCGAACTAGAAGTAGTAGAAGGGATGCAAATTGATCGCGGTTATATTTCTCCCTACTTCATCACCAACAACGACCGGATGACAGTAGAATTTGAAAACGCCCGCATCCTCATCGCCGACAAAAAAATCAACGCCATTCAAGATTTAGTACCTGTACTGGAAAAAGTAGCCCGTTTAGGTCAACCTTTATTAATCATTGCTGAAGATATCGAAGGTGACGCTTTAGCAACCTTGGTAGTCAACAAAGCGCGGGGAGTCTTAGCCGTTGCTGCCATTAAATCCCCTGGTTTTGGCGAACGTCGCAAAGCCTTATTACAAGATATTGCCATTCTCACCGATGGACAGATGATTTCTGAAGAAATCGGTTTGAGCTTGGATACAGCTACCTTAGAAATGCTGGGTACAGCCCGGAAAATCACCATTGACAAGGAAAACACCACCATTGTCTCTGGTACTGACAACAAACCAGAAGTACAAAAGCGTATTGCCCAAATTCGCAAACAGTTAGAAGAAACTGATTCTGACTACGATACAGAAAAACTGCAAGAACGTATTGCCAAACTTGCTGGTGGTGTAGCAGTCATCAAAGTTGGTGCAGCCACAGAAACCGAACTCAAAGATCGCAAATTGCGGATTGAAGACGCTTTAAATGCCACCAAAGCCGCAGTAGCAGAAGGTATCGTTCCTGGTGGTGGTACAACCTTAATTCACCTGTCTACAAAAGTAGATGCCATTAAAAACAGCCTTGATGCCGAAGAAAAAATTGGGGCTGACATTGTACAAAAGTCCCTAGAAGCACCTTTACGCCAAATCGCAGATAACGCCGGTGCAGAAGGTTCAGTCATTGTTTCCAAAGTTAAAGACACCGATATTAACATCGGTTACAACGCTGCTACCGGAGAATTTGAAGATTTAATTGCCGCAGGTATTATTGATCCTGCTAAAGTTGTTCGTTCTGCATTGCAAAACGCCGCTTCTATCGCGGGTATGGTTTTAACTACCGAAGCGATAGTAGTAGAAAAGCCTGAAAAGAAAGCTGCTGCTCCTGATGCTGGCATGGGCGGCATGGGCGGCATGGGCGGCATGGGCGGTATGGGCGGTATGGGTGGTATGGGTGGTATGGGTATGTTCTAACTACCACTTGCCCAAATCAATCAAAATCAATCAAAGTCAATAAATTTTAATTTTTTCTAAAGTTTGTCTTTTGGTAAAGACAAACTTTTTTTGGCAAAATTCAGGAGTTTGGCTGTGAATTTAGATCCTATGTCTTATTTACCAGCAATCTGCTATAAATTAGTAAATTATCAAATAGGAGAGCATCCTAATTTTGTAAAAATATGATATGCAATTCACCACACTGCCTCCTCCTGACTCCTGACTCCTGTACGGGCGAAGTAGGGGCGAAGTAGGGGCGAAGCATTCGGAAAATAACCTTTTCAGAAAATTGATAATTTATCGCCCGAATGCTTCGCCCTTACAGGAAAATAACCTTTTCAGAAAATTGATAATTTATCGCCCGAATGCTTCGCCCTTACAGGAAAATAGCCTGTTCAGAAAATTGATAATTTGTCGCCCGAATGCTTCGCCCCTACTACTCCTGAAGAAAAAAGTTTTTCAGCAAGATAAATATTAAGGTGAGACTTAATGGCTAAAAAACATCGTCGTCTACCCAAAGTCATAAATAAAGTTATCAACAAAGAAAAAGTAAATAAGCCATTTGAAAACGAATACTATCATGAACCAGGAACTCCTCCGGGTACACTCATTATTGATGAAGATGCTGAACAACCAAATATTTTTTTGGTTGACTATAACCAAACTAATCTAACTCACAAACAAATAAAACATCCAGAAGAATGCAGTAATTACTTGGATACAGAATCGGTTTCCTGGGTAGATGTACAAGGTTTAGGCAACAAAGAGATTATTCACCGTTTGGGGCAAACTTTTGATTTACATCCTCTGATTTTAGAAGATGTTTTCAATATGGGGGAACGCCCGAAAATCGAGGATTATGAAGACCAATTAGTGATTATTGCTCGTATGGTTGTGCCTAATCCCAATCATGGTAGTTTTTATAGTGAACAAGTCAGCTTAGTTTTAGGTAGACATTATTTATTGACAATTCAAGAAGAACCTGAGCATGATTGTTTTGATAGTGTGAGGATGAGAATTGACAAAGGTAAAGGAATTATTCGCCGACAAGGAAGTGATTATTTAGCGTATTCTTTGTTAGATGCAATTATTGATGGATTTTTTCCTGTTTTAGAATTGTATGGAGAACGCATTGCCGAATTAGAAGAAGAAGTAATAGTTAGTCCAAATCCCCAAACACTAAAACAAATATATCAAATTAGGCGAGAATTATTACAACTACGAAGAGCTATTTGGCCACAAAGAGATGCGATTAATTCTTTGATTCGTGATAGTAGTAAATTAATTAGTGAGGAGGTAAGAATTTATTTGAGAGATTGTTATGATCATGCGGTACAAGTGATGGATATGGTGGAAACTTACCGAGAATTAGCATCAGGATTAATGGATGTCTATCTTTCAGCGGTTAGTAATAAGATGAATGAAATCATGAAATTACTAACTGTTGTTTCATCAATTTTTATTCCTTTAACTTTTGTAGTGGGAATATATGGAATGAATTTCAATACCGAAAAATCACCTTATAATATGCCGGAATTAAATTGGTATTGGGGTTATCCGCTATGCTTGGGATTAATGGCGGCAATTGCTAGTGGGTTAATTTTCTTTTTTTGGAGACGGGGTTGGCTTGACAATTCATTTGAAATCAATCAAAAATAAAGTTTGCGAATTTTCCAAGGAGTTATTAGTAGTTTTATGGCAGTACAAAGTGGCGATCAAGATCTTCTTGTTTTGATGGTTTATATCCTGGGGATATATTACACATTCAATCGCATGATTGAATCTGTGGATGACATGGTGGTGCTAAATTTTCAAAAGAGTGCCGTTGAGGAACAATTGAAAGAACAAAATCTGGATGATAAAATTGGGATTTCTTTTGGTTCAGGAACATATTCTTTGGAGAAATTAAAAGATAATTTGAAAGAATTATCAATTAGCATTGATAATAAATCAGAAGCTTTAGCTGTATATGTTGACTGGGATAATAGTTCTTGGGTCATTGAACATAGCAAAAAATCTCGCCGTGTGATTCGCAAATCTCCAGACCTCAGCCGTGACTTAGCAATACCACAAGTTCCTACGATTATTGCTCCTAAGAAAACAATTTCTGAAAGTGTGACAGCAGAAGATATTTTAAAAAGGGACAAAGAAACAGGAACATATCAACCTGGAGAACCTTTAATTGATATAGTTGCCATGAAAGATCAAAAGCCTTTTAAGGGTTTGTATAAAGATTTTATGGATGGTAAAAAGAAAGTAGAATTTTCTTTTCAACTGGTATTAAGAATATCGGAGTTGCGTGTCGGTTTGGCTCCGGGTGTGAATGTTCCTCCTATCTCAATTATCAATTGTCCTTTCACTATCGAGAAATTACCCTGGACCTATGCTCTACCTTGGAATAAGACAAGATGATGAAGATGGAGAAATGGGGAGAAAATTCTTTACCTACTCCCTATTCCCTATTCCCTGATAACTGAATAACACAGAACGGGCGATTAAAGCTTAAACTAGATAGGGGAGAGAGTAGGCGCAGGTGGTTGCAGATCAGTCATCAAGACTGGTTTGAGGAAAGTCCGGACTCCCGAAAGACCAAACTTGCTGGATAACGTCCAGTGCGAGCGATCGTGAGGATAGTGCCACAGAAAGATACCGCCAGGGCTAGGGACTGGGGACTAGGGACTAGAGACTGGGTAAGAAATTTCCCAATCCCCAATAATCCCCAATACCTAATCCCTGGTAAGGGTGCAAAGGTGCGGTAAGAGCGCACCAGCAACGTCGAGAGGCGTTGGCTCGGTAAACCCCGGTTGGGAGCAAGGCCGGAGGAACTACGGTTGGTCTTTTACCAGTTCCAGTAAATGAGCGCCGCTAGAGGTGTTTGGTAACAAACATCCCAGATAGATAACCGCCCTCGCAAGAGAACAGAATCCGGCTTATGTCCTGCTCTCTCTTTTTTTAGTCATTAGTTATTGGTTATTAGTTATTAGACCTCTGGTGAAAATCAATGTAGAAACGTTCTATAGAACGTCTTTAGAATGGGGTTCAGGTTATACACATTTAATTACCACCAGATGTCTATTAGTTATTAATGATTGAGTTGCACATATTTACTATCTTGTTTTAATGTCCCGCGTTTATCCTCGCCGTCAACGGCAACTTGAAACTTTAGTCCAAAAGTTAGGTTTATCACCAGATAGCCCCATAAAGTGGCCGTTACTTGATTTGGCTCTAACTCACGCCACTGTTTCCGAGTCGGCAAATTATGAACAGTTGGAATTTGTCGGTGATGCAGTGGTACGTCTGGTGGCCGCTGTGGTGTTATGGGAAAATTATCCCGACTGTGCTGTGGGAGATTTTGCGGCTATTCGTTCCGTGTTGGTGAGCGATCGCATTCTCGCCAAATTAGCCAGAGAATATGGTTTAGAATTATACTTATTAGTTGCTGGTAGTGCTACTGCTGATCTTGTTGGTCAAGAGTCACGTCTAGCAGATGCTTTTGAAGCTGTTCTGGGGGCGCTTTACCTTAGCACTCACAATTTAGACCTCATTCGTCCTTGGTTAGATCCCCACTTTCAAGAACTAGCAAGAGAAATTCGCCTCGATCCGGCTAGATTAAACTATAAAGCGGCTCTGCAAGAATGGACTCAGGCACAATTTAAAGTTCTACCAGAATATCGCGTCCTAGAAGTTAATCAACCCCACCGTAGTCATGAACGTTTTGTAGCTGAAGTTTGGTTACATGAGAAAATGTTAGGACAAGGTAAGGGACGCTCTATTAAAGCTGCTGAACAAGCTGCGGCTAAAGTAGCTTATTTGGCAATTACTCAAGAGGTAACATAATTAAGAGTTAGTAGTTAGTGCTTTAAATAAGTGCTTTACCTAAGTGCTTTAACTATATCCTCCACCAAGATGGTAAATCCATCAAAATCAGTTGAGTTATGGGCAATCTGTAAAATTTAGTAAAATTTAATTCAAAATTAAGAATTGACCACAGTAATCACGCTTATTTTATGTGTAGATTAAAGTTGGATAGGAATAATGTGGAAAACTACCGAAATCTATTGACAAAAACTTATGACATCCAATCCCGCAGATATCACATCTCTCACTGAGTTTGTAAAACTCAACTCTCCAGCTATATTTATCACTGATGCTCATCCAGACTTGGTGAAAGAAATACAGCAACTCCTGAAAATAGAAGCAGATGGAAAAGTCGGACCCATCACCAAACAGGCATTCTCGGAATTTAAATCACTACAACAATTAGAATATCCCTTGGGTTTAGGAGTCAGCACCGCTAAGGAATTACTGGAACTAAAAGATAAAGAAGAAACAGCAGGAGACAAAGAAGAAACTAATACCTCAGAAATCAAAGTTAATACCAATGCCGGATCACGTACAGGCGCGACTATGAAACTTCCTGGAGGCGAAATAGTCTATGCCAACCAATATATTGTTGACGGTGTTCCTTTGACTTGGGGTGAAGTTACGAAAAATTGTACTCGTGTTCCTACTAGTTCTGAATATGTAGCAAATGCAATTAGAGTAGCGAGAACTTGGGGACCAGTGAGAGAAAAATTTGGCTCACCCATTACTATTACTTCTGGTTATCGTCCACCGGCAGTCAATAGAGCGGTAGGCGGCGCTCGTAATAGTCAGCATCTCTATTTCCGAGCTATAGATATGATACCAATGAACGGAGATTTTAGAAAGCTTTGGGATGTGTTAAAAGCTTCTCAATTTTCCGGTTTGGGAGATGCTGTTTTTATGGGTAGAAATAAGGGCTTTTTCCATGCTGATGTTAGGCCTGGTGGTAGAGTCATCTTTCCTTATTAATAATAAAACTACCACTATATTCAGGTTTTACCCCTGAATTTTCTAGGGTTTTAGCAATGCTAAACCCTTACTTTTTTATGGGGGATCAAATCATTAACAAGGAAACAAAGTAATGGTTTTATCTGCACTTCCAGCAGCTAAAACTTTACCATCGCGACTAAAAGCAAGAGAATAAACTCCATCATCAGCACATTTAACACTGGAAATTTCCACCACACTATCTACATCTACTTTCCATAACTTCACAGTTTTATCTTGACTGGAACTAGCTAAAATATTACCATTGGGACTAAATACCACTGCATAAACCGCTTCAGAATGTCCTGTTAAAGTTTTCATTTCCTCACCAGTTTCTACATTCCATAACTTCACAGTTTTATCATTACCAGCACTAGCTAAAATCTTACCATCACAACTAAAAGATAAAGCATTAATCCCACCAGTAAACCAATCAGAACTTACCGTTAAAGTTTTGACTGTGTTTTCAGTTAATTGTAAAATTCTAATACTTCTATCATTCCTACCTCCACCACTAGCTAAAAGTTTACCATCGGGACTAAAAGCGACACACAAAACATCATCTGTATGACCTTTAAAAGAGTAAATTTCTTTTCCCTGTTCTAAAGACCAAAGTTTGACTGTTTGATCTTTACTACCACTAGCTAAAATTTGTCCCAAGGGACTAAATAAAACACATTTAACTGTCTCTTCATGTCCTTTAAAAGTGAAAATTTCTCTCCCCGTATTTACATCCCATAATTTAATAGTTTTATCATTACTTCCACTAGCTAATATTTTACCATCGGGACTAAAAGCAACTGAGTTAATACCTCCTGTCCATGCTGAATCTTTATGTCCTGCAAAAGTACGATGTTGTTGAGTTGTTAAATCCCAAATTTTGATAGTTTTGTCATCACTTCCACTAGCTAAAATCTTACCATCAGGACTAAAAGCAACTGAAGAAACTTTATATTCATGACCTTTTAAAGTTCCCACAAATAATAATTCTTCTGTGTTTTCTGCTGATGTAGAGGTAGTAGTAATTGCTTGATTAAATTGGATGTTGACGGCAGAATTTTCTCCTGTTTGAATATCTGATTTATTTGTTGTTTCCAAAGGTCTGATTAAAGAATTAAATGTGATTAAAGCATCAAATGAAGTATCTAACGATGTTAAGGATTCATGTACAGAATCAAAAATATCATTTAATCTAGAATTTTCACTGTTTTGATTTTGTTTAACTTGATCAAAATCTTCAACTTGTGTAGCAAAAGCTTGATTTAATTGCTGAATGGAATTAGCCATATTTTCACAGAGAGAATTAAGATCAGTAAGTTGTTGACTAAGTTGAGTAAATTCTAAACTTTGATGTTGCTGATTTTCTCTTAATTCTGCTAATTCTTGTTGACTAATTTCACTCCAATTTTTTAAAGATGTCTCAATTTGTTCAATCTGAGTTAATTGAGAATTAACAATTTCCATGTTTTGCATTTTTTCATGAATCTGCAAAACTTCAGATTGGATTTCTTGGACAATATCTAATTTCTCACCTTGTTGCTGAATTTGTTTATGTAAATTTTCTAGAGAACTGTCTAATTGATTTAAGCGATAGTTAATATTTTGAATTTGTTGAGGAAATTCGTTAATTTCTGTGAGTATTTTTTGCATTGATGTTTCAATTTTTTGGTCTATCTTGTTATCAATAAGTTGGTTTAGCTGCTGTTTCCAATCTTCAATTTTTTGTAAGCGATCATTGGATGTATTCACATTGGATGTATTCATAGTTTCTTTGAATTGGTAAAATTGATCTGTGATATTTTGTAAACTGGTTTGTACTTCTTTAATCTTATCTTGGGATTGAGAATAATTAAACTGGGAATGAGTTGCTATATTTGTTATGATTAAAATTAAGGGAATAACTGCATAAACCACTTGTTGATTAACAGTTGCAGCAATAGTTCCCAATACTATTAAACCTAAATAGATATACCCGCTGATTTCTAACCATTTACCTTTGTTCATTCTGCTTAATTATGATACTTTTACTGAAGTATATTTGTATAAACAATCAATTGTCAACAGTTGACACTGGAAATATTCAACCACTCAACCTGAAAAATATCATACCCAGATACCGGACTTATTGAAGAAGTTGGGGATATATCCAGGTGAATACATAACAATTGCTATCGTTGAGGAAATATGATATCATAAATAGTTCTCTAAAAGCGTGCTGGGTGAAGAACGTAGATATATAACTCAGCACATCTACAACACTCAGCACAAGAAAGTTTAGTTTATGGCACTGCCAATTGTAGCAATTATCGGTCGCCCGAATGTGGGCAAATCTACTTTTGTAAATCGTTTAGCTGGAGATCAAACCGCAATAGTTCATGATGAACCTGGTGTAACACGCGATCGCACTTATCGACCAGCATTTTGGCAAGATCGGGAATTTGTCGTGGTTGATACAGGCGGTTTAGTATTTAACGATGATACGGAATTTCTGCCTTTGATTCGTCAACAAGCAATGACGGCACTTTCAGAAGCTTGTGCAGCAATATTTGTAGTCGATGGCCAAGCCGGTTTAACCCCAGCAGATGAAGAAATTGCGCTATGGTTACGGCAACAAACAGTACCAGTATTACTGGCGGTGAATAAATGTGAATCACCAGAACAAGGTATAATTCAAGCCAGTGAATTTTGGGAATTAGGATTAGGAGAACCTTACCCTATTTCCGCTATTCATGGTAGTGGTACTGGTGAAATCCTCGACGAGTTAATTAAATACATTCCCCACGTTCAAGACTTAGAAGAAAATACCGAAATTAAAGTTGCCATTATTGGCCGTCCTAATGTTGGTAAATCAAGTTTATTAAATGCTTTCGTGGGTGAAGAACGGGCTATAGTTAGCCCTATTTCTGGAACTACCCGCGACACAATTGATACTTTAGTTGAACGGGATGGACAAACTTACCGCTTAATTGATACTGCGGGAATCCGTAAAAAGAAACACATAGATTACGGTACTGAATTTTTCAGTATTAACCGCGCTTTTAAAGCCATTCGTCGCTCCGATGTGGTGTTATTGGTTTTAGATGCTTTAGATGGAGTCACAGAACAAGATCAAAAATTAGCTGGGCGCATTATTGAAGATGGACGCGCTTGCATTATCGTTGTTAACAAATGGGATGCGGTCGAAAAAGACTCTTACACAATCTATGATTATGAAAAGAGTTTAGAAGCACGTTTACATTTTACTGAATGGGCAGATACAATTTTTGTTAGTGCCATGACAGGTCAAAGGGTAGAAAAGATTTTAGAATTGGTGAATAAAGCTGCTGAATCACACAAACGCCGTGTCAGCACTTCAGTAGTGAATGAAGTTCTCACAGACGCAGTGAGTTGGCATTCCCCACCAGCATCACGTAGCGGGAAACAAGGTAAAATCTATTATGGTACGCAAGTGAGTACCCAACCGCCCACATTTGCCTTATTTGTCAACGATGCAAAACGCTTCAATGACAATTATCGTCGGTACATAGAAAGACAGTTTCGCAAACAATTGGGTTTTGAAGGTACACCAATTCGCGTATTATGGCGGAGTAAAAAAGTCCGAGAAATGGAAGTTGGTAGTGTCAACCGCGCAACTCGCGTTTAAAATTTGGGATTTGGGATTTTAGATTTAGATTAGGATAAATTAGCTAACAATCCAAAATTTTCATAGTTACAAAAGTTTTCTCCTGCAAAATCTAAAATCTAAAATCTAAAATCTAAAATTGAAATATGGACTTACTGCGATCGCTCCCACTCGGATTATACTTAGAACAACCGCAAACTTGGCTACATAAATTAGATCCACGAGTTAAGTTAGTTTGGTTGTTAAGCTTTCTCACCAGCTATGTAGTTGCTAACAACTATTGGCGGGTACTACTGGTAATAATGTTAATTATTTTTACCTTATTTGCCAAAATTCCCCTGAGAGTATGGCGGCAACAAATGGGCTGGTCGCTAGTTCTGTCATTAATGGTATTGGTGATCGGTTCGATCAGCCCTGACGGATACAGTATAAATTATCAACCACGCCTACCAGCAAATGAACAGGTTTTAACTCAACCATCAACCGCTAAAGATAGCAAAGCAAGTCCAGAAATAGAAGATAGTAATAAAGAATACAGTTATATGCTAATTCACCAAGGACCAATAAAAGTAAATCGTCGTTCTTTGGATTTAGCAATTAGCTTGAGTACAATAGTATTTAGTTTAATTTACAGCACTAATTTATATTTACTCACAACCGCACCAGAAGAAATTACATCTGGGATGGAAAGCTTAATGCAACCGTTGAGAAAATTCACAATTCCCGTCACGGAAATTACCCTCACTTTAACATTATCATTGCGGTTTATACCCTTAGTTTTAGAAGAAATTCAAAACCTAGTACGTTCTGTAATGACAAGAGCAATTAACTGGAAAAAACTAGGATTAAAAGGAAGTGCAAAAGTTTGGTTAATAGTGATTGAAAGATTATTAGAAAATTTGCTATTAAGATCCGAACAAATGGCAAATGCTATGATGGTAAGAGGGTTTACCAGTCCTAATGAACATCGAGTCAAATGGCAAGAATTAAAATTAAAAACAGGTGATTGGGTAGCTATAGGAATTTTAATTGTATTTTGGGGACTGAGGATAGCATTTGGAACAGAAGTTTCTTAATGTAGATGAAAAGCACAAGCTGATAGGGAAATAATTTCCCAATCTAAAATCCAAAATCTAAAATCCAAAATCTAAAATTGTCAAAGGAGTTCAAGAAATGACTTCTATCTTTCCCGGAATGAACCCATATTTAGAACACCCAGACTTATTTCCTGGACTACATCACTTATTAATTAGCGAAATTGCCAGATTTTTATCACCTCAACTGCGTCCTAAATATCGAGTTGCCGTAGAAGTGAGAACCTATGAAACCATAGATGATAGTTCATTATTAGTAGGTATTCCTGATGTGATCGTGAAAAGTCGGAAAAATATCAGTGAAACCAAAAATACAAAGGTTGCTGTTGCTGCACCTGCGCCAAAATCTGTAACAGTTACCGTACCAATGCCAATTAATATTAAAGAAGGATATTTAGAAGTTAAAGAAGTTGGAACAGAGAAATTAATTACC
Organism: Sphaerospermopsis reniformis; assembly: GCF_005402885.1. Lineage (NCBI taxonomy): Bacteria > Bacillati > Cyanobacteriota > Cyanophyceae > Nostocales > Aphanizomenonaceae > Sphaerospermopsis > Sphaerospermopsis reniformis. Next base: position 859 of record NZ_BJCE01000146.1, on the reverse strand, counting down.
ACAATTGAAATTCTTTCTCCTACTAATAAACGTTCAGGTAAAGGAAGAGAAGCATATCAAGAAAAACGGCAACAAGTATTAGGTAGTCGTAGTAATTTAGTAGAAATTGATTTACTACGCAAAGGCGAACCCATGCCCATGTTTGGTGATAATATTGAAAGTGATTATCGAATTTTAGTGTGTCGTGGAAATCGCCGTCCTCAAGCAGATTTATATGCTTTTAATATACAAGATATAATTCCAGCTTTTTCTTTACCTTTGTGTGCAGGTGATAGTGAACCAGTAATAGATTTGAAAGCCTTGTTAAATCAGGTATATGAGATTTATGATTATGATTTGGTCATAGACTATAGTCAAGAACCAGTACCAGCACTTGCAAAAGCAGATGCAGCTTGGATAGATGAGTTGTTGCGGGATAAACGGTTGAGGTAGCATATTTTTAACAGTAAAACTACTGACTTTGTTCAATTTTATTCCTTTAGATGGATGTTTAAATTACTGAAAGTCGATATATTGATTACATATTTTACCCTGAGTGAAGTCTGGGCTTGGGTTCTCTTCCAAGCCTTTTTTGTATTTATTAGTCATTAGTCAGGAGTCAGAATAATTTTAGATTTTAGATTTTAGGTTTTAGATTGGAGTTGACAAAAACAATCCAAAATCCAAAATTGTATCCCCTTTTTTTTGACTTTTTACTTTCTCTTCCCATTTCCTAATTTCTTGGTATTAAACCCCACATTCCGCAGATATTGAAGCAGATTAAATAATTATGAATTGTCAAAATAAAAAACCTGAAACGGTTATCTGGTAATGATTTCAGGCTAATTTAGCGTAAAATAATAAGCGTCAAATAGATAAT
>NZ_BJCE01000145.1:0-14131 GCF_005402885.1 Sphaerospermopsis reniformis | reverse complement strand
GGACAATTCCCCGGCCGATGTAGGCATTGGCATAGTTAGGATTAATCTTGATAGCTTGGTTGTAATCATCTATAGCACCTTGCTTATCTCCTAATTCATTACGGACAATTCCCCGGTTGTAGTAGGCTTGGGCATTGTTAGGATCAATATTGATAACCTGAGTGTAATCATCAATTGCACCCTGTTTATCTCCTAAATAATAACGGGCTTTTGCTCTGTAAAAATAAGCATCTTCATTATTTGGTTTCAGTTGCAATACTTGACTATAATAACCAAAAGCACCTTGATAATCTTCTTTCTCAAGACACTCATAACCCAATCGCATATATTCATCAACTTCAGAAGATGTCAAACTTTCTAAATAGCTGCGTAAACCCCCAGAATAAAGCAATTCATCTATTTCCACCAAGGCTTTACCAGTATTCGAGTTAATCATATTTGTTGGTAAAAATCCCGCCAAAATCAGATTGTATTCAGCCTGAGCTTCGCTAACTTCCTCTTGAATTAAAATACAAACTAGAACAGCATTTTTTTCAATTTCTTCTCGACTAATTGACCATTGAATTTTATCAAAATTGCCATTCCGGGCTTTAACCTGAATACCAATTGATGAGTCAGAAGTTAAGGTAAAATCAACTTTTCCATCACCACCAACGCGCTTTTCATAGTCAACTTCCGTGACAAAATCAGCTAAACGGGATTTAACAACTTCCTCACCCAGTTTCCCCTTCATGTTGTTGATAAAGTAATTTTTGGGGTCGGTTGGTTTATACTTTTTCACCATTTCCCAGCAAAAATCCCGTAATTGGTCTAACCTTTGACCAGAAATGACAGTTAATTCACTATGTTGGCCTTTTTCGTCACAGTGGAGTAATTTAGCAGATTTAAGTCTTTGAATAAAATCAGTCTGTTGTGCCTTGAGTGGTGTTGTCCAGTCCATATTGGTTTAAATTTACTCTAGCGATATTTTTAAATAGAATGTTAATGGGAAAATTTCAGCTTAACACCTCAAGACATCGGACAGGTAATTGCTCAAGTAGGGTAAATTTGTAAGGGCTAAAATCTATCCATAATAATAGTATAGCGATCGCTCTGCTTTAGTCTAAACTCCAGGCTGAAAGTACAATAAAATTATCCTTCATTTAAACCCCATCATGGTTATCCCAGAACTCGAACAACAACTCCTTCAGCTTTCGCATAACGATAAACTGTATATTATTCAACTCCTTGCCCAAAGCCTAACTACAGGCAATACCAACTCAGAAAAACCTATTAAAATCTCAGAATTTTTCCGTCAATCTCCCTTGGCTGAACTCACTGAAGAACTCGACTTGAACCGCGATCGCAGTCTACCCCGCGATACCTTCAACCCATGACCTACCTTCTTGATACTTGTCTAATTTCTGAACTTGTTGCCAAACAACCAAATCAAAAAGTTTTAGATTGGGTAGATGCCCAAATTCCAGAAACACTTTACCTCAGTGTAATTACTATTGGCGAAATCGCTAGAGGCATCTGTAAACTTACTCCATCTAAGAGAAAAGAATCTCTCACAACTTGGCTAAATGAAACCCTACCCAATCGCTTTGAACACAGAATCTTAACTCTAGATGTCTCCACAATGGTGTTATGGGGAAATTTAATCTGTCAACTAGAACAGAATGTCCGACCTCTACCCGCTATGGATTCTTTAATTGCCGCTATCGCACTTCAACACTCTCTATCACTTGTTACTCGCAACGAAAAAGATTTTGCTGGGACTGGGGTTGTGATCATTAATCCTTGGTCTTGACTTTTAGAAAAAATATGCCACACTAATATTTAGATAAACTAAACATTTGAAAAAGGAAGTGTCTCCCCATCGTGACTAGACTAACGGGAAACATAGACTCTTCGGTAACATCTGCGCGAGTCCCGCAATCCGTAATATTGCAAACCTTGGAACTGACGCGCCGCTTTGAAAAATTTACAGCCGTTGATAATTTGAATATCTCCGTTGCATCGGGAGAAGTTTTTGGTTTACTCGGTCCCAACGGTGCTGGTAAAAGTACGGTAATTAAAATGCTAACTACTTTACTGCCCCTCAGTAGTGGTAAAGCATACTTAGGTGGTTATGATGTGACTCGTCAACCCGATGCAGTCAGAAGGGTGATAGGTTACGTACCCCAAGCTTTATCAGCAGATGGTAGCCTGACAGGTTATGAAAATCTTTTAATATTCGCTAAATTATACGATATACCCGCTAGAAGACGACAACAGCAGATTAAAGATGTGTTGGAATTTATGGGTTTAGAGGATGCAGCACATCGCTTAGTCAGAAATTATTCTGGGGGAATGATTCGTAAATTAGAAATTGCCCAGGCTATTTTACATCAACCGCAGATTTTATTTCTCGATGAGCCGACAGTGGGATTAGATCCCGTAGCGCGATCGCAAGTTTGGCAGCTAATGGAACAACTGCGTATAGAATTTGGCACAACCATCTTTTTAACTACCCACTTTTTAGAAGAAGCAGATACTCTGTGTCACCGAGTAGTAATCATGAATCAAGGTAAAGAAATTATCACTGGTTCACCCACAGAGTTAAAAGCAGCCATCGGCAAACCAGATGCAACCTTAGATGATGTCTTCATCCAATACGCAGGTAATCAATTAATATCAGGAGTGAGCTACAGTGAAACTGCAAGAACCAGACGTAACTCTCAACGGTTGGGTTGAAACCAGGCATTCTCGACCAAAAGGTATTTTGTCTGCGATCAAAAACTTATTTACTAAAACCCTGATAATTACTGAGTTAGAGGTAAGAAAACTGCGTCATGATCCCAGTGATTTAGTAATCAGGGCTGTACAACCGGCTTTATGGTTGATCATTTTTGGGCAAGTATTTACTCGGACTCGCGCTATACCCACAGGTGATATACCTTACCTAGATTTTATGACTCCCGGTATTTTAGCTCAAAGTGCGTTGTTTGTCGCTATTTTTACTGGGGGAATGACATTAATTTGGGAACGGGATTTAGGAGTTGTGCATAAATTTCTGGCTGCACCCATACCCCGCGCTGCCATTGTTTTGGGTAAAGGAATTGGTTCTGGTGTACGTTGCTTTTCCCAGGTGGTATTTATTTACCTGTTGGCTTTTTTGTTAGGTGTAAACCTAAATCACCATCCTTTGGCTTTCTTGCAGGTAGTTTTGATTGTGTTTTTGGGTGCTGGTTGTTTTTGCACTTTTTCATTAATCATTGGCTGTTTAGTGAAATCACGGGAGAGGTTTACGGGAATTGGGCAATTAATCACCATGCCGTTATTTTTTGCCAGCAATGCGATCTATCCTATTTCATTGATGCCAAGTTGGTTAAAGCTCATTTCTCACTTGAATCCTTTGACTTATGAAGTGGATGCTCTACGGGGTGCAATGCTGGCGCAGGGTTCAAGTATTTATGGGTTCGGGTTAGATTGTACAATTCTCTTGCTAACATTAATAGGTTTAACCTACATCTGTGGACGACTTTATCCACGGGTGGCGATGTAATCTGGAGAAAAACGGTCTTATGAGTTTGGATAAACCCTCTAAAGAATGTGCCGCTAGGGTGATGGAAACTGTTCCCTTATTGATGCGGTTTATCCGAGACGAAATGCGATCGCACAGTGCAGACTCTTTATCTATACCACAGTTGCGATCGCTCGCTTTTCTCAATCGCAATCCCGGTGCTTCTTTATCTGAGGTAGCAGATCATTTAGGTGTCACCTGTGCTACAGCATCAACAACTATTGAAAGACTTGTACAACGTCATCTGGTGCAACGCACTGATAACCCGCAAGAAAGACGGCGAGTAGTTTTGAATATCACCAGAGAAGGCAAGTCTTTATTAGAACAATCTCAGGAAAAAACTCGCGCTCATATTGCCGAAATTATCGAGGGTTTGACACCGGAACAATTATCACAAATTGAAGCAGGTTTGACTTTATTAAAAAATGTCTTCGAGCAAACAGAAACAAATCCACCCTAAAGATCAGGCTGCACACGATCCTTTTGCAGCCATGAGATTTCGAGATTATCGGTTATTTACTATTGGGCGTGTTCTCTTGTTTACAGGGGGACAAATGCAGACTGTCGCCATTGGTTGGGAACTTTATGAACGGACAAATTCCCCGATGGCCTTAGGTGGGGTAGGACTGGCACAGGTTCTACCGATGATTTTACTGACATTCATAGCAGGTCATGTGGCAGATAAGTATAACCGCCAGCGTACTACCTTACTGGCAATTTTCATGCTGGCACTTTGTTCACTGGGTTTAGGAGTTATTTCTTACAGCAAAGGGGCAATTTTCCTAGTTTATGCCTGTTTAGCGTTTATGGGTGTAGCTAGGGCATTTTTAAAGCCTGCCAGTGATGCGCTGATGTGGCAGTTGATACCGACTCATGTGTTTGCGAATGCAGCAACTTGGGTAAGTAGTAGTTTTCAGTTAGCGTCAGTGATTGGACCTGCTTTGGGAGGATTTGCGATCGCTCTTTTCAAGAGTGCTACCCCAGTTTATATAGTAGCGGCGATCGCCTGTCTATTATGTTTCGCCTCTGTTGCAGCTATTAAACCTCAAAAAACCGACTTTGCCAAAGAACCAATATCTTTAAAATCCCTAGCTGCGGGGGCGGAGTTTGTTTGGAATAATCAAATTATTCTCGCTGCTATTACCTTAGATTTATTTGCGGTTTTGTTGGGTGGTGCAGTGGCATTATTACCCGTCTATGCCAAAGATATTTTACAAGTTGGTCCAGTGGAATTAGGCTATTTACAAGCAGCACCATCCATAGGTGCATTGATCATGGCCGCATTGTTGGTATATTTGCCACCTATCCGCAAAGCCGGACTTGCGTTACTGTGGTCAGTTGCCGGGTTTGGGGTGGTAACAATTATCTTTGGTTTATCCCGTTGGGTGTGGTTGTCGTTGTTAATGTTGGCGTTAACTGGGGCTTTAGATAGTATTAGTGTGGTAATTCGTCATACTTTAGTACAAATTAAAACCCCTGATCATTTACGGGGAAGAGTTGCGGCTATCAATAGTGTATTTATTAGTGCGTCTAATGAGTTGGGGGGTTTTGAATCTGGCGCGGTTGCGGCTTTATTTGGACCTGTTTTCTCTGTGGTTAGTGGGGGAATAGGTACGATTTTGGTGGTGGTTGTGACGGCGATGATTTGGCCGGAGATTAGGAAGTTGGGCGCGTTGCATGAGGATTTATAGTCAGAATCAGGATTTATAGGATTTACAGGATTTGATTATCTTAGGACTTGTGGACAAGTCACGAAATAATGAACCACGAAGATACGAAGGACACGAAGTTAAGAGGGTTTTAAAGAGATTTTGGGTAAGTCCTGTAGCTGTATTTTTTTCATCCTGTTAATCCTTTAATCCTGGGTATCCTGATATGGCTTGCGCCACGCTATCAGACATTTTCATCTATCTAATTTTCCAACCAGTTCTCCAATTGTAAGTTAGGAATATTACAGCAGTTTTCATGTCTTTAGACCACAGTAAGGGCGAAGCATTCGGATGATAGTCTTAGGTAAAAACCGATAATTAATTATCCGAATGCTTCGCCCCTACTAAATTTTAAAAAAAGCAAATTATATTTAAGAAAAGGCAAGAGATGATCCTCTCCTGCCTTCCGCATATTCTTGCTGTATCAAATGCCACTTATTATTGATTGATTACCCAACCGCTACAGGAACTTTATAATAAACCGGCTCATTCCCTGCTTTCCATTTAATATTACAACCAATACTCGGCTTTTGTTCCCAAATAATTTCCTGATCAGCTAAAACATAATTAATTGCTTTCCGTAAATCTTGTCCAGTTACAGGTAAACCATTTTTCGGACGACTATCATCTAATTGTCCCCGATAAGCCAGCTTTCTATTAGCATTAAATACAAAAAAGTCTGGAGTACAAGCTGCAAAAAAATCTTTAGCTGCTTTTTGACTTTCATCATAAAGCAAAGGATAGGATAAATCTATTTCTTGGGCAAAATCTTTAAGTAATTCTGGTGCATCATCAGGATGAGTATTAATATCATTAGAACTAATTGCTAAAATACCCACATTTCTATTTTTGTAATCTTGTCCTAACTTTGCTAATTCAAATTTGATATGTTGCACAAAAGGACAATGACGACTAACAAAGATAACTACCAATACTTTCTTATCAGCAAAATTCGCCAATGAAATCGTTTTACCTGTTACTATATCTGGGAGATTAAATTTAGGTGCTAAAGTTCCCAAAGGTAACATTGTTGAAGGTGTTAAAGGCATAAAATCCAATTCCTTTAATTTTCCAATTACAATTATTTAATGCTTTTAAACCTAAAACCTCTCTCCAAACCTCTCTCCTTGTAAGAGAGAGGCTTTGATTTCCCGCCTTCCCTAAAAGGAAAGGGGGTTAGGGGGTTAGGTCAAGCTGCTACAAGATTGGGAATATATGCGGAAGAATCTCCTTTAATGGCTTGACTATATTTACCATCAATTCCTAAAGGAAGATCACCAGCAATGGTTACACGCTGCACACGACGGGGTTGATCTCCATAATCGGCGATCGCATAATGTTGAGTAGCTCGGTTATCCCAAAATGCTACATCTCCAACTTGCCAACGCCAACGCACTGTATTCTCAGGTCGTGTAATATAAGATTGCAATAAGCGCAGAATATCGGCTGATTCAGTGGGAGATAAACCGCGAATTTGCCGCACAAAACCACCAATAAATAGACCTTTTTCCCCAGATTCAGGGTGAATTCTCACCACTGGATGCAGTGTTTCATACACCGTAGAAGTAAACACATCCCGGTAAGATTTCACTTCTTCCGGTATATCAAAGGCTGTGGCATAATCATAGGCATTACTATGTACTGCCCAAAGTTGATCCGCTAAATTCCGCAAATGCTCCGGTAAATCTTGGTATGCAGTCACTGAATTTGCCCAAATAGTATCCCCTCCCGCTGGCGGAATTACCAATGCCCGCAAGACTGAGCCAAGGGGCGGACGATCTACAAATGTAACATCGGTGTGCCAGTTATTCGCACGGGCAACGGTACGGCTGTAATCTAAGTCCAATACTTCTGGATATCCAGGAAGTGATGGAACTGTGGGATGTGCAGTAGTTATTTTACCAAAACAACGGGCAAAATTTACTTGTCCATTAGCATCTAGTTCTTGTCCACGGAAGAAAATGACTTTATATTGAACCAAGGCTTTTCTAATTTCGCTGATGATTTCATCACTAAGATTTTCAGCTAAATTAACACCTTTAATTTTTGCACCGATACGTCCAGCAATTGGTTTAACTTCTATGTTTTGATAACTCATAAATCTGTGTTCTCAATTTAGGAATAGTTGAATGCAGCGTTTGACTAAGCAGCTACAGGAACAGGAGCAGCAAATTTAGCATATCGCTCAATATAGAACTCTTTGGAGTGAGCGATCGCCTTTACCGATTCCCTTTCTTTAAGCGCGTGTTTCCACTGTTTCAAACGAGTAAATTCAGCAGGGATACCAAAGCCACGATAATGTTTAAGAGCGCCCCATCTTTCAAACCAGGGGAAAAAGGTAAAGTCAACCAAACTGATAGATTCACCAAACCAGTAGGGACTATCTCCCGAAAGTTTTCCTAAACCTTCATTTTCAATAAATTCTAGATGTTTGTAGAGTTCTTTTTTAGCTTCTTCTTGTTTTTGGAAATCTGGACTGCGTAACAGTGTAGAAAAAGCAGGAACTAATCTAGTATTAGCAAAATCTATCCAAATTCTAGCCTGAGCTTTGGCAATGGGGTTACTAGGTAAAAGCGGGGGGTTAGGAAACACTTCATCCAGATATTCATTAATAACTGCTGATTCCCAAATTCGATTTTCTCCATGAGTAATTGCAGGTACTTTTCCATAGGGAGAAACTTTTGTAAAACCTTCTGGTTTATTCTGTAAATCAATTTCAATCAAATCAAAATCAATCCCCTTTTCTTGAAGTACCAAGCGGGTACGGTGAGCATAAGGACAAACAACCGCACTATAAATTTTAATGTCAGCCATGTTTAAATTCCTTAGTAAATTAGGATTTGTGTTTGGGAAATTTGTTGACATGAAAAACCCAAATCTTAAATAGTCAGTAGTTACTTGCAATACCGAAACTGACGCAGACATAACTATCGCCAGTTATCTGTGCATCACCCTTGAGGGGGTTGAACAATTTATTGATGACTTGAGAGAAATCAGAAACTACAAATTGTTGACCGATTTATCGGGGATTGTGTTAGTAGTATTGCATGACTAAAAAGAAATTTCAAGTGGTTTTACAAAAAATCTGTGTTTGACTAAATTTATGGCTTACGAATGATTAGTATATCTAAATAATGGTTAAGTTATACTTGAGAGCAAGAGGTGAAATCAAGAACAATGAATACAAATACTGAGATTACTGGGTTTCATGCACATATTTATTTTGATACCGTCAGTCGTGAAGCGGCTGCTCGTGTCAGAGAAGGTTTAGGTGCTAAATTTGATGTAAGATTGGGGCGTTGGCATGAACAACCTATAGGACCACACCCGAAATCAATGTATCAAGTGGCTTTTTTACCACATCAGTTTGGTGAAGTTGTGACTTGGTTAATGCTTAACCGTGAAGATTTGGATGTTTTAGTTCACCCAGAAACGGGAGATGATGTCAAAGATCATACCGATAATGCTCTGTGGTTGGGAGAAAAACTACAGTTAAATATTGAGTTTCTGCAAAGGTTGAAAACTATTTAAACTTACCAAAATGCTTTATCGCACAGTCCTTTTTGACCTAGATGGAACTCTAACTGATCCTAAAACGGGGATTACTCGCTGTATTCAGTATGCTTTATCGGAACTTGGTTATCAACCACCAGATGCTAATGAATTACTTTGGTGTATTGGACCACCTCTAAAAAGCAGTTTTTCCCAGTTATTGCAAACCTCTGATGACACATTACTGGAGGAGGCAATTTCACTATATCGTAGTCGCTTTTCTACAATTGGGTTATGTGAAAACTCTCTTTATCCGCAAATTCCCGAAACCCTAAAAATTATTCGTGCTGCTGGTTATCAGACTTTTGTAGCGACTTCTAAACCTCAAATTTATGCTACACGCATTATTGAATATTTTGATTTAGCACCTTTGTTTGATGGTGTTTATGGTAGTGAATTAGATGGTAATAGAAGTGTAAAAGGTGATTTAATTTCCTACATTATAGAGAGGGAAAGTCTTTTACATTCTTCTGTAGTTATGGTAGGCGATCGCTCTCATGATATTATTGGAGCTAAGAAAAATAATATTGCTTCAATTGGTGTGACTTATGGCTATGGAAGTAGGGAGGAATTGGAAGCTCATAAAGCTGATTTAATTGCTGATTATCCAGATGAGATTCCTACATTAGTAAGCTGTTGTGCAGCTAGATTGTATAATAGGGAATTAGGTAACTAAGAGGTTGTCTTAAAAGTTTTCGGCGAATATAATTCGCTACTACACAAACAAAGTCCACCTGCGTGGACTAACGAAAAATTAAGGATTTGAAACTTGCGTAGGCAGGTTTTGTCTGTGTAGATGTGATTTTTAATCGCCTAAGTTAGACTTTTCAAACATCCTCTAAGACAGATTTATTCACTTAAATACTCCTGTCTGCGTTCTTGGATGAGTTCATCTACCAAGTTTCTATCAGGTGATTTATCTTTTAATATTTTAATAAACCTCTTAATTTTTTAACTTGTTGTTTGAGGCTGACTAATTGGAGTTTTCCGTTATCTTCCAGAGTTAAAATTAATCTATCTCCAGATTGTAAATTAAGTATTTGTTGGATTTCTTGGGGTAAAGTTAAACGTCCTTCCGGTTCAATATCAAGTTTATAGTGTTGAGGACTTGATAAATTAGGAAGTGTCATAGCTTGATATTTCCTTATTTTATACATATTTCTAGTTTAGCAAAAATCAAAGCCTTCGTAAGTTGGGAAAATTATTTTCATTTATTTACTACCTGTACTCTGGAGTTTTTATACTTATATTTTAAGCTACTTTTATTTTACTCAGTAGTTAATACAAGTATAATTGTACTATATATTTTTTAAATTGAGCGATCTGCTTGCAGCAGCGCTTCGCTATCGCCCACTCTGCACACTCTAGAGCCGTCAAATATTTAGAATCTCTAAAAATTAGCCGCCAATAAATTTAGTTCACCATATTTTTTATAAAAAGGTACTTGCTTTTTCATGAGAGTTATGAGATTCTACTATTAATCTACGATAAATCAGTCGAGATACAGTAGTTTTATCAACAACCCACCACTAACGCTAATGCCTATAACTATAGCTAAGGAGTTGAAAAAGCTTTCCCAACAAATAAATATCAAATATGCGGCAGTCACATTGACATATCTGACAACTGCTATCCCAGAAAATTTTTATCATCCTATATTCATTGAGTAAAGAATATTACTTGGAGTCTCCGATGGGCAAACAACAAAAACAACTAAGACTAGGTGCATTTTTACCCGGAGCAGGTCAGCACGTAGCAGCTTGGCGACATCCTCAAGCACGGAGTAATGGCGCTCTCAACTTTGAGCATTATAAACAGATAGCCCAGACAGCCGAGCGCGGTAAATTCGACGCATTTTTTCTAGCTGATGGTTTAGCCTTACAACATCGTCCCGGTGCAGAAGGCCGGACAGCCTTTGGTGGAGACTTTGAACCTGTAACCCTATTTTCAGCCTTGTCTGCGGTGACAGAAAAGATTGGTTTTATCGCTACAGCCTCTACCACCTATGAAGATCCCTATATTCTCGCACGCAAATTTGCTTCCTTAGATCATATCTCCGGGGGGAGAGCCGGCTGGAATGTAGTGACAACAGGAAGTAGTGAAGCTGCTGGGAATTTCGGTTTAGAAGCCCATCCTATTCACGCAGAACGCTACATCCGCGCCCACGAATTTATTGATGTGGTTAAAGGTCTTTGGGATAGCTGGGAAGACGATGCTTTTGTCCGTGATAAAGAAACAGCTTTTTACTATGATCCCAATAAAATACATCAACTTAACCATAAAGGTAGATTCTTTTCCGTGCGCGGACCATTAAACATTGCCCGTCCGCCCCAAGGTCATCCTGTAATTGTACAAGCAGGTTCTTCTGAAGATGGTAAAGAATTAGCTGGTAAAACTGCCGAAGTGATATTTACTGCTCAACAAACCTTAGAAGATGCTCAAGCCTTCTACGCAGATGTTAAAGGTAGATTAGCAAAATATGGACGTACTCCGGATCAACTCAAAGTTATGCCCGGTGTTTTTCCAGTGGTAGGACTAACAGAAGCAGACGCAAAAGCCAAATATCAGGAATTACAGGATTTAATACATCCCCAAGTTGGTTTAGCTTTATTACAAGGACTGATAGGGACGGATCTTTCTGCCTATCCCCTGGATGGACCATTGCCAGATTTACCAGAAACCAATGATAACAAAAGCCGCCAAGCATTATTAATTGATATTGCTCGTAGACACAATTTTACCATTCGGGAACTGTATCAATGGATTGCAGGAGCGCGTGGTCATTGGACAATTATCGGTACACCAGTACAAATTGCAGATCAACTAGAAAGCTGGTTTCTCAATGACGCTGCTGATGGCTTCAATATTATGCCTCCTTATCTTCCTGGTGGATTAGATGATTTTGTTGATTTAGTAATTCCTGAACTACAACGTCGGGGTTTATTCCGCACTGAGTATGAAGGTACAACTCTGCGGGAAAATCTGGGTTTATCTCGTCCAGTTAATCAATTTCAAAAAGTATTAGCAGCAGTTTAAATAATTGGATTTCGCGCAGAGACGCAAAGGAGCAAAGTTTTAGATTTTAAATCCAAGGTTAAAGAAAATTTATTGTTCCCTTAGATCCCGTCAGCACAGACGTTAAAAGCCTACCGGAGTCTATGCAGACTATCGGAAAGTTAGGCTTGTCCAAAAAACAAGAATCTTCAATCTCACGTATTAAACCCAAGTCAAAATCAACAGCATGATCTCCCACAGATCCCCGATTTTTTGAAAATTCATAACTTTTAAATTCTGCAATTGTTTGAGAAGTCAGGGATCTAAGTTGTCTTGTAACTTTTCTAAGGAAAATATGACTAAATATAGCAAATTGAAAAGCTCTCCCTCCGCCGCAGTTAGAGCCAATCTGGATTATCCTGTCATTGATACTGATGTTCACACTAATGACTTTACTCCTGCCCTTGAGGATTATATTGCTCACTACGGCGGTGTGAAGCTGGTAGATGAATTACGCAAGGCTGAATCTTCTCGTCTTAATCCCAAGAGTGAAGGTAAAGACTGGTATCAACAAACTCCTGAAGAACGTCAATATAACCGGACATTGCGATCACCTTGGTGGGCTAGAGTTACCCGTAATACTTTAGATTTGGCTACCTACACTCTCCCTGCATTACTCTATGAACGTCAAGGGGAGCAAGGTTCAGATTATTCTGTATTATTTCCCAATAATGCCTTAGCTGCGGCTGGTGCAAGTAAGGAGAATCGGCAATTATTGCAACGGGCAATTAATCACTATCATGCTGATATTTACCGCAAATATAGCGATCGCCTAACAGTAGTAGCTGGTATCCCCATGACTACCCCCCAAGAAGCGATTGAAGAGTTGGAGTTTGCTGTAAAAACACTGGGGCTGAAAGTGGCAAATATCCCTGGTGGTGTGAGACGGCCAATTAAGGCGATCGCAGATAAATACCCAGCCGATCAATTCCCAGAAATTGGCAAATATGCCTCTTACATTGACTTTTTCGGGCTAGATAGCGAATATGACTATGATCCCTTCTGGGCTAAAGCCGTTGAATTAGGTGTACCTCTCACCACCCATTACGGTAGTCAAGGATGGACTGGACGCTCCTCCATTAGTAACTACATGAACAACCACATCGGTCACTTTGCTGATGGTTCACAAGCATTTGCCAAAGCATTGTTCTTTGGTGGTGTAACTAGACGCTTCCCCCAATTGCGTATCGGTATGTTGGAAGGTGGGGCAGATTGGGGCGCTCACGTCTACATTCATTTAGTAGACCGTTTCTCCAAGCGCAATTTAGAAGGACTGCAAAACTATAACCCAGATTTAGCTAATCCTGATGAGTTGTTTGAGTTGTTTGCACAGTATGGTGGAGAAATTACTCAAGGACATTCCCTCAGCAAAGAGGAATTGACTAAAAGTGTGCTAGGAGCTTCCTTCAACCGTCACAGTCGTTCACCAGTGGGTAGCGAATTGGAAGATTTTGGTGCAGCAGGGATTCAATCAATTGAAGATATACGCGATCGCTGGGTGAATAGTTTCTTCTTTGGTTCTGAATCAGATGATCGTACTATTGCTGCGGCATTCAACGATAAAGCCAACCCCTTGGGAGTCAAAATTAACGCCATTTACTCCTCTGATGTTGGTCACTGGGATGTACCCGATCTCACCGCGCCTTTAGCTGAAAGCTGGGATTTGGTGAGAGAAGGCGTAATTTCTGAAGCTGACTTCAAAGCTTATGTATTTGGCAATCCCTATAAATTCTACACCCAAGCCAACCCTGATTTCTTCAAAGGTACAGCCGTAGAATCTAAACTACCTAAGACCGAATCTCAAGTAGAGAACAAAACCTTGGTGGGTGTGTAAATGACCTGGTGAGGTTGCGCCAAAAAAAAAGAGTATCCAATCTTCTGGGATGGGCATCCTGCCCGTCCTTGATCCCACATTCCGCACTTCATAAAGTAGCATAATTAAACTACATTATCAGGTAAAGCCAAGACAGGTGGCATCCATTGAAGCTATTCAACAAAGTTTAGTGGAAAATTTTGGAGACATAAAACCCACATTCCGCAGATATTGAAGCAGATTAAATAATTATGAATTGTCAAAATAAAAAACCTGAAACGGTTATCTGGTAATGATTTCAGGCTAATTTAGCGTAAAATCCCACATTCCGCAGATATTGAAGCAGATTAAATAATTATGAATTGTCAAAATAAAAAACCTGAAACGGTTATCTGGTAATGATTTCAGGCTAATTTAGCGTAAAATAATAAGCGTCAAATAGATAATGGAATTGCC